>CAJXPR010000029.1 GCA_913058135.1 uncultured Gammaproteobacteria bacterium | reverse complement strand
CGCTGCAGCCAGCAGAGGATGTCAATGTGGAGGATGTATCGCCTCGAAGCGCATGCCGCGAGAGCCGATCATCCTCTGCAGTGGCATCCGATCCACCGACCGGATAAGCGAAAAACTAACGAGCCAGCTCCCGCGGCATCCGGAATACAATATTTTCTTCAACCCCGGGCACTTCCAGCGGCGCCTGCCCCGAGATTTCACGCAGCCGGTCAACCACCTGCTGCACCAGAATCTCCGGCGCCGATGCACCAGCTGTCACACCAAAACGTTTCTTGCCGACGAACCACTCTGGCTTGAGGTCATCCACGCGATCTATCAGATAGGCCTCGCAGCCCATACGTTCCGCCAGTTCACGCAACCGGTTTGAGTTCGAGCTGTTAGGCGAACCTACGACCAGCAACAGATCTGACTCCAGCGCCAACTGTTTCACCGCATCCTGACGATTCTGCGTGGCATAACAGATATCCTTCTTGCGCGGACCTTCGATTAACGGAAAACGCTCACGCAGAGCATCAATAACCTTGGCAGTATCGTCCATTGACAGCGTTGTCTGGGTTACATAGGCTAATCGTGCCGGGTCTCTTACTTCAAGCCTGTGTGCATCTTCAACCGACTCGACCAGGTAAATACTGCCACCTTTGCTGCTATCGTATTGTCCCATTGTGCCTTCCACTTCAGGATGGCGGGCGTGGCCGATCAGCACACATTCGCGACCTTCCGCGCTGAAGCGCATAACCTCAAGATGGACTTTGGTCACCAGCGGGCAGGTCGCATCAAACACCTGAAACCCTCGCGCAACGGCCTCCTCCTGTACCTGTTGTGAGACGCCGTGAGCACTGAAAATGACAATAGGCTGACGCCCAAGGCTATCGACGAGCGGCACATCACCCAGTTCGTCAACGAATATGGCACCGCGCTGGCGCAGGGTATCAACAACAAACTTGTTATGGACTACTTCGTGTCGCACGTAGATGGGCGCGCCATATACATCCAGTGCGCGGTTGACAATATCAATGGCACGGTCAACACCGGCACAGAAACCTCTTGGATTGGCGAGTCTTATTTCCGTCCCGGGCGGGATCGCTGCATCAAACATCTGCACTGCACTCATTTATGTCTCCTGATGCCAGTATCGTTTCACCATAGCGACAACGACCGGAATTACAATTGAATCCTGACAGCCTGGGTGTCGGGCGCAATTACCGACAGTATATCCGCGGTAAACAGAATATCCCGCCCTGCCAGCGGATGATTGAAGTCGATGACCACATGCAGTTCGCCGATCTGCCGCAATACACCGGGGATCTCGTTTCCGCCAGCGTCAGCGAAGGACACCACGGTACCCTCTTCCACCGGATCCGTGGTATTGGCCAGCAGCCCGGCAAAACGCTGCCTCGGGAAGGACTGAACGTTCTCCGGATTGATCGCGCCGAATGCCTGTTCTGGCGGTAGCGTTACCGACACCGATGTACCCGGCTCGGCGCCCATCAGTGCCGCTTCAAAACCCGGCAGCAAATTGCCGTCCCCCACTCTGAAGGTAGCCGGGGCCTTACCATAATTGCTGTCGATCTCAGTACCATCGGGCAATGACAGCGCAAAATGCAGGGTAACGCGCGCGCCTTCACATACCACTGGCGGCTTGTTGTGCTGATCGCCTTTGTCCTGATCATGCATAGTGACGCTGCTCGCCTTCGCCGCTGATATTGTCAACGCAACGACCACACAATTCAGGATGTAAGGCGTGAGCGCCTACATCAGGTCGGTGGTGCCAGCAGCGCACGCATTTTTCATGGGCCGAGGGCGTTACCCGCAGACGCAGGCCGGGCAGCTCAGTGGCCACAGTATCTGCAGCATCGCCCGACGTCATCGGCTGCAAACTGGCTGCAGATACAATCAGTACAAAGCGCAACTCGTCCTTGAGCGCGGACAGTCGTTTCAGCAATATCTCATCGCAATACAGCGTCACCTCTGCTGACAGCGCCGCGCCTACTTTTTTCTCGGCGCGCTGCTTCTCGAGCTCCTTGTTGACCGCGGTTTTGACCTCTATCAGCTCACGCCAGAACGCGTCACTGAAATCGTCACGAACCGGCAACGGCGGCAAGCCCTCATCAAACTGCGCCAGAAACACGGAGTCAGGGCGCTCGCCGGGCACGAACTGCCATATCTCATCGGCGGTAAAGCTAAGAATCGGCGCAATCAGCCGCACCAGCACTTCCGTGATGTGGTACATCGCGGTCTGTGTGGAACGGCGTGCCAGGCCATCGGACTTGGCGGTGTATTGCCTGTCCTTGATAATATCCAGGTAAAAACTGCCCAGTTCTATGACACAAAAATTATGAACTTTCTGGTACACATTAAGGAACTGATAGTTGTCATAATCCTGCTTGATCTGCTCCCGCAGCTGTTGGGCCTGCCGGGTGATCCAATAGTCCAGTGCCAGCATGTTCTCCGGCGCCACCGCATCGGTGACCGGATCAAAACCGTTCAGATTCGACAACAGGAAACGTGCGGTATTGCGAATGCGGCGGTAGGCATCAGCAACGCGTTTAAGAATTTCCGGCGACACCGCCATCTCGCCGCGGTAATCCGTGGCAGCGACCCACAAGCGCAGAATATCGGCACCGTACTCGTTAAACACTTCCTGCGGTGAAATGGTGTTGCCGATCGACTTGGACATCTTGCGACCATCCGCATCCACGGTAAAGCCATGCGTCAGCACCTGTTTGTACGGCGCTGTTCCGTTCATGGCGATGGCTGTTTTCAGGGACGACTGGAACCAGCCGCGATGCTGGTCAGACCCTTCAAGATACAGATCAGCCGGATAACCCAGACCTTCTCGTTGCTGCAAGACAGTAAAATGCGTCACCCCGGAGTCGAACCAGACATCCAGCGTGTCAGTCACCTTATTGTAATCGCGGGCATCGTCACCCAGCAGATCTTCAGCACCGGCTTCAAACCAGGCCTCGATGCCTTTTCCCTCAATGCGTTGCGCAACCTGTTCGATAAGTTCGGCCGTGTCCGGATGCAAAGCGCCGGTCTGTTTGTGCACAAACAGCGTGATGGGCACACCCCAGGTTCGCTGGCGCGACACACACCAGTCCGGACTGCCTTTCAGCATCAGTTCAATTCGCGCCTGGCCCCATTCGGGCACCCATTTCACGCCTTTGACAGCCGCAAGCGAGGCAGCCAGCAGGCCTTTTTCGCTCATGCTGATAAACCATTGTGGTGTGGCCCGGTAGATCAATGGTGTTTTGGTTCGCCAGCAGTGCGGGTAGCTGTGGCGGATCTTCTCCACGTTCACCAGCGCATGCTCGCGGCGCAGGATGTCCAATACCAGTTCGTCGGCCTTGTACACATGCACACCGGCCAGTTCACCCGCTGCCTCCACAAAAACGCCGTTTTCATCGACCAGATTTAGTGTTCCCAATCCATAGGTCTGACCCGCGATAAAGTCTTCCATACCATGGTCCGGCGCAGTGTGTACCGCGCCGGTACCGGCGTCAGTAGTAACATGATCACCCATCAGCACAGGCACCTGGCGACTGACAAACGGGTGCTGCAAGCGCTGCCCTTCCAGCACGGCCCCTTTGGCGATACCAAGACGTTCGACCTTGTCGCAGCCATAGCGCGTCATGACTTCATCCTGCATATCAGCGGCAACAATTAGCAG
Organism: uncultured Gammaproteobacteria bacterium; assembly: GCA_913058135.1. Lineage (GTDB taxonomy): Bacteria > Pseudomonadota > Gammaproteobacteria > Pseudomonadales > Pseudohongiellaceae > Pseudohongiella. The sequence goes on along the minus strand of CAJXPR010000029.1, from coordinate 29,902 downwards.
CTCGTCACCAGTAGCCTCGTCGACTTTGCAGCGCAGCAAGGCATATTCCAGATTTTCATTAAGGCAGACTGCCTGGTTGGAAGGTAATGTCCAGGGTGTGGTCGTCCAGATAACCAGCGAAATATTGTTGGCCCCGGCCGCCTCTTCGGTCACGGCGAACGCGGTCAGCCATGATGCAGGTTCCAGTGCCGCGAAACGGACATCGATAGCAAAGGAGGTTTTATCCTGATATTCGACTTCCGCTTCTGCCAGAGCGGAGGCGCCCACCACACTCCAGTAGACCGGCTTGAAGCCTTTCACCAGGTGACCGTTGGCGGCGATACGTCCCAGCGCGCGAACGATATTGGCTTCGGTATCAAAGTTCATGGTGAGATAGGGGTTATCCCAGTCACCGAAAACACCCAGGCGCACAAAATCCTTTTTCTGGTTCTCCACCTGCTTTGCTGCGTAATCACGACAGGCCTGACGAAACTCCGCGTGGCTGATCTTCTGGCCGGCCTTGCCTTTTTTCTTCTCCACATTGTGTTCAATAGGCAGACCATGACAGTCCCAGCCCGGCACATAAGGCGCGTCAAAGCCAGCCAGTGTCCGTGACTTGACGATGATGTCTTTCAGCGTTTTGTTGACTGAATGGCCCAGGTGCAGATCACCATTAGCGTATGGAGGACCATCATGAAGAATGAACGAGGGACGGCCAGCACTGTTTTCACGAATCCGACGATACAGATCCATGTCTTGCCAACGGGCCAGCATACCCGGCTCCCGTTGTGCCAGGCTGGCTTTCATCGGAAAGTCGGTAAAGGGCAAATTCAGGGTCTGTTTGTAGTCAGTCATCTTGTCTCACTCGTCGAACAGGTTATGCCTGTGTTTCGTAAATTTTATTGTCTGAACCGCGAGAAGTATTGTCGAACCTCCTCGACATCCAGGGCAATACGGGCCTTGAGCGCTTCCAGCGAATCGAACTTCTGCTCCGGGCGGACCCGGTGCCGGAAGGTAACCGACACCCTGGCGCCATATATTTCCTGATCAAAGTCCAGCAGGTGCACCTCAAGCAGCGCCTTGCCAGCCTCTTTGACTGTCGGGCGATAACCAATATTGGCCGCTCCGAGCGCGTCAATTCGCGCACCGTCCCCCAGAATAATTTCCACGGTGCAGGCGTAAACGCCATGCAAAGGAATATTGCGCCGGTTCAGCGCCAGATTACAGGTAGGAAACCCGAGATCGCGACCCAGCTGTTGCCCACGCACCACGGTGCCCGAGATTGCATACGGGCGACCAAGGACTTCTGCTACCCGACCAAAATCCGCAGCGGCCAGGCACTCGCGAATGTAGGTGCTGCTGACGCGTACTCCGTCAGATTCGCAACTGGCCGTTTCCACGACGTCAAAACCAGCCTTCTCGCCAAAGCGACACAATAGCTGGAAGTCTCCGGCACGCTGGTAACCAAACCGAAAATCGTTACCCACAATCAGACAGCGCACGTTGAGACCTGCCACCAGAACATCCTCAATATAGGACTCAGGGCTCAACCGGCTCAATTCACGATTGAATTCCAGCAGGTACACATACTCAACACCCAGCGCCCGAAGCAATTCCACCTTCTCGCCCGCCTCACTCAGACGCGGCGGACAATCGCGCGGGTCGCTGGCAAAAAACTCTTCCGGATGTGGTTCGATGACGATCACGACGGACGGCACACCATAAGCAGCCGCCTTCTCCAGCAACTGCCCGACAATTCGCTGATGCCCTAGGTGGACACCATCAAATTTGCCGATAGTTGCTACACAGCCATCATGCTGACGCAGGAACCCTTCAGTGTTATGGATGACTTTCATCGCCGGAAGCTGCCGAAAAACGCGGATTATAACGCGTCACGCCCCAGCTTCCCACCGCCGAATATCACCACCCAATGTGCCGACCTTGCCAGTCGCCATCCGTTGCCCAAGCAGAGGGTCACAGAACACGGGGTGCATCGCCTCGAAGCGCATGCCGCGAGAGCCGATCACACCGGGTTTTGGGACCCGATCCACTGTCGAGAGCCAATCATCCTGGCATTCTGCCCCAAGCTACTGGTTTCCGGTCGCGCCCGCACTTGTCAGGCGGCTGCGCCCAGTCCGGTACAACCACCGTCCCAGCACCAATGCACCGACGATGACAACAAATTGCCCCACAAACACGTTTGCCACCGAAATGGAATCCGGGCGCGTCATGATAAAACCCAGATTGACTGCTGTGAGCAAGGCCAGAACGACACAGCATACAGACAGAGCAAGAAGGACGACGCCAGCTATTTTTCGCATTATAGGCTCCCACGAACGCTATTGAATCTCGTCGCCCGATTATGGCAGCGTCGGCAGTCACCGACAACTGGATCAACATCGCGCGGGGCGGTATCATCCAGCTTTAGCCGAACCGGAAAAAATGGAACCCTATGCTAGGTCAATTGCTGATAACCCTGCTGGTCATTGTCGCTGCCGTCATCGTCGTGCGCAGACAGCGTGCAGCGCAAAGGACCTCTGCGCCCAGGCCCCGATCCGGCAATCCCACTGACCCCTGGCAGGGAGAGAATCGGCACAATGCCACTGCGCCCGGGTCTACCGACACCAGGGCTCCCATGGCCCACACCATGAAATCAGTATTGTGGCTGGTGTTGGCGGGCATCGTGGTGATTGGCAGCATTGTCAGCTTCCTGCACTGGCAGGACCAGCAGCGCCTGGTCACGGTTTTGCTCTATCGCGACGCTGATCAGAGCCCGGTTATTTACCGGGTTTCCAAGCGAAATATCGGAGATGGCAGCTTTATTACCGAAGATGGCATACAGGTGACTGTGTCGGCCAATGAGCGCATGGAAATCGTGGGCCTTTGACAGTGTGTCAGTAACGACCGGTCATCGCCGCGCGAACGCGCTTTATCGCTTATGTCGTTCTGACTGCCACAATTCTGTTAAGCTGAAACCATTCAGATTCATAGCCGGTCATTACACCCCCTTTGTTTACACCCGAACCAAGAGAAATTTTTCATGCTTTTTTGTCGCTACATTGCTCTTTGTCTGTTGCTGCTGCCGGCCATGGCCGTGGCGCGCGATACGATTGTCGAGCTGGACGACGGCAGCACGGTGAAAGTGTTTCTGTTCGAGCCGAGCAAGGAACACGGTGACGGCCCCTGGCCTCTTTGTGTGCTGATGCCCGGCGGTGACGGCAACGAGTATGTCGCCCGTGCCCAGTTCTGGCTGGGCAAGGAACTGGCTACCCGTGGCTGGATGATCGCCGTACCAGTGTCACCGACGAACACACCCTTCACAGGCGCTAACGGGCAAAAAATACCCAAAGTTATCAAACACCTGCAGGAATCCCCTGACATCCGCCCGGGCAGGGCTCTGTTAGTGGGTGTGTCGACCGGCGGCAGTTCGGCGCTGGAGCTCGCTGCTCAGCATCCGGAGCAGTATTTCGGTGTGGTTGCAGTGCCTGGCATGATGAAAGATCTGTCATTGATTGGCGACATGAAGCAATTGCCAGTGTATTTGCGCGTAGCCGAGGATGACATTTTCCGCTGGAACCAGCACATGCCGGCCCTTGCAGATGCGCTGAGGACCGGCGGCGCGCGCGTCGATGCGGCACTGGTGCCCGACGCTCGACATGTCTTTCAGCTTGACTGGGACAATTTGCACCCCTGGCTGGAATCACTGCAAACTTCGGCAAGCAGGCTGCCGACAGGCAAGTGATCTCGCTGGCCAAACGCTTTGGCGTCTGCCCTCTGGTGGTGCTTTTACGTGTGTCGTGCTAAAGTTCGCAGCCTCGCAGTTACTCAATGCCACGCTGGAGATGCTGGATGAAATTGATTACCGCTATCATCAAACCCTTTAAGTCTGACGATGTTCGTGAAGCGCTTTCAGAGCTTGGCGTTAATGGCATGACCATGACTGAAGTCAAAGGTTTCGGCCGTCAGAAAGGTCATACTGAACTGTATCGCGGCGCGGAATATGTTGTAGATTTTCTGCCCAAAGCAAAGATTGAGGTGGCAGTTGCTGACGAGTTGGTGGACGCCGCCATCGACGCGATCTGCAAGGCCGCAAACACCGGCCATATTGGTGACGGCAAAATCTTTGTCACCGCACTTGAGCAAAGCATACGCATTCGTACCGGCGAAACCGGCAACGACGCCCTGTAAGATCATCCGAGCACCAACGGCGGGCTATCAGGCCTGCCGTTTGTCGATAACCCGCAGCGTCACCAGCGCGTAGACCAGCTTGTTGCCGTCTTCATCAAGAAACGTCACGGACACCAGCGACGTAGAGCGCCCCTTGTTGATCAACTCCCCCTGCAGCCGCATTCGCGGACCCAGCACCGGATCCAGGTAATCAATGCGCATATTGATGGTGGTGATCCAGTAATCATCCCGTGCAGGGAAAAGGGTACGGATGGTATAGAGTGCGACCATGTCAACATAGGTGCCGGTAAACCCGCCAAACAGCTGCTGTCGCGGATTCAGAACCTGGACAGGCACATGAGCGTCAATATCGATAAATCCTTCCGCTTCACGAATAATCTTCCAGTCAGGGGCTTCCAGTAAATCGCCGGCGCAATGTCCGGGCCTCATGAAAATCGGGGGTGGGTATTGCGAACTCATAATGCCCTTGCGTTAAAAATCGAAGAAATAAATTTCCAGGTTCAATTGCACTCTAGGATCCGGCTTCCAGTCGTACTCATGCTCAGCCAGTAACTGCGGAACCAGCTCCAGCACCAGCCAGTCTTCATATATCGCTTTGCGATATACCATCTGCAGGAAATAGTTGTCGACTGTAGCCACCGGCCGGTTCTGACCAATCAGACCGACCTCGTAAGTCATGGTTTCACGTTCACCAAGTGCCTGATAAAGAGCAACTGACTGGCTAAACTCGGTCAGACGGCCTTCATGCTCGTAGTTGACCTCCGACTCGATGCGGAAGTTCAGCTCCTCTGTGAGCGTGCGGGTAAAAAATACCCGCGTATCCTGTCCCCAACCATCATTATTGTAGTAAAAAATGCGGGTACTGAACCCGGCATACCAATCGTCACTGAGATCAACGCCGTAGCGCACACGAAACCGGTAAAAAGGATCCAGCGGGATCTTGGCGCGCATGCCGATATCATGATTGAAGCGCCAGCCGTTGCGTTCGGGATGCTCGTATCGAAAGCCTCCGGTGAATGATGTTGTGGAAACGTTGTTCAGCCTTTGATCTCGCAAGGAGTCGCGCTCAGTGTTCTCGGATTCGAAAATGAGTTTCCAGCGTTCAGTGGCACGGGGCAAATCGATGCTGCCGCCGATGCGAGCGTTGGAATGATAGGAATTGAAGCGACCAACGCGCTGGTTGATCCGGATGCGCATATAACTTTCATTGCTGCGCTCGCCAATGCCCTCGCCGGCCAGCCAGTCGTCAAGATTGCGCCCGACGATGGACACGTTTTCCGAAACGCCGTCGCGCCTGGCTTCCAGCCATCGCCAGGCATTGCTGTGCTCCAGCTCTGCCATGGTACGGGTGATGATATTGTCGTCATCAGGGCTGGCGGCCTCGGTTTGCTGGCTGGTTACCGGCTCGGCAGATCCAGTGTCAGTGTCATCGAAGCCGGCATCCGGCTGCGCTATGGCCGATACCCCCGCCGCGAGGCCCGTTATCAGCAATAGCATCTGCAGGGAGCGCCCCATCCGCGTCCGGCAGCCAGCCGCTCTGGCTGGACTCTGTGACAATGATACTGTTACTGCTCGTTCCCGCACTACTGCACCCCCGAAACCAATCCTTTGCGCCCATACTACGAGCTGATCGTGCCGACATCGCACTACAAATCAGAGTTCTTGCGTGCAGTGTAATCCACCAGAAGCCGGGCAACCAGCGACAGAACAAGAATTCCCGGCATTGCCCTTATTCGCCATTTTTTGTTCATGATTGACCCGCTTGCGCAGGGTCCCGGACCCACATACTGATCAGATCGCCATGACCATATTGTGTTCCAGCAAACCAATCATCCATTCTGCGCCGTGATGCAAGGGCTCCACAGCCAGCAGTACCGCCAGGCTGGCTGCAACCGCCAGGGTGCCAACCTGCCAGTTGCTCAACAACCGCCGGCTGTCGATGCCCAGTAAGGCATGAACGCGATTGTGCAAATCACTGCCATCGAAGGAGATGCCCTGCAGGGGAGCAGCTGAACGGCGCAATACGCGTCCGACCTGCACCAGCGTATGCGCAACAGAGACCGATCCATACTGCCGTGCCGCGGCAAAATCGCAGGCCTGCTCACATAACAGATGTAAATCGTTTATAACCCTATGCCGCCAGGCGCCAGGCAACACCAGACAGAAAACGCGCCCCAGCAGCAGGCGCAGATTATCCCGACGCCGACGATGGGCCTGCTCGTGGGCAAGAATGACCGACAACTCGTCACCGGAGCAACCGGCCAGCAAGCCTTGGCTGACATACACCCGAGGCCGCCACCAGCCCAGAGTAAACACCGCTGGCTCGCTGGCATCAAGCAGACGGTATCCCGACCGGCGGCTGGACAACGCATCAAACTGCCGGCGCATGCGAACACCTCGCCAAAGCCCCTCGGTGAAATGCCACAACAGGACCAGGGTCGACACAATCGCCAGACCGAATCCTCCCCAGGCCAGCATGCTGGCATTTGTGGTGGGCACGTGCGGGGCACAGTCACCATGACAATGCGGTTCAATCAGCAGGCCATCAAACATTGGTATCAGCAGCAACAACGTGGTTATCAGGCTCAGCACAAACGGCGCGGACCACAACACCAATAACACCTGACTGCCATGGGCAGGATGCAGGCGGAACAGCGTCTGACGCAATAACGGATAAACCGCGCGTAGCATCAGCGTCAGCGCCAGCCACAGTACCAGCCAGATCAGGCACAGGGTGCCAAAGGTATTAATCATGACCACGCTCTCCTTGCTCGGAATCAGCCTGTTCGTCCTCAAGCCGTTGCTGTTGCATTTTCCGGCGCCGGATCAAAGCTTCCAGATCATCCAGAGACGCCTCATCAAGGTCGGCAGCAACCTGCACAAAACTGCTCAGAATCGTTTCCATGCGCCCGTCATGCAGGAGTTGAATGACATCGCCAAGCATACGACCGAGTAACTTCCCGCGTGACACTGATGCATGATAGGTAAACGCCGGCCCCTGCTTGATCCGGTCCAGATAGGTCTTGCGATACAGCCGTTCAAGCGTCGATTGAATGGTACTGAGACCGGGAGTGCGACGTTTCGGGCAGTCAGCGTCAAGCGCCTCGCGTACCTGCCGGGCGTCAAGATGGGGCCTTTGCCACAGAACCTCCAGGACGCGCAGTTCCAGCTCACCCAGATTATGGCTCAGAATATTAGATGAAGACCGCGTTTTCAGCATCCTGCGTCCATATCAGTTTGTCGTTATTGGCCGTGCCAATGTAGCCCCGATTCAAAAAAAAAGCAAAAACCGATAGCCCATCGGCGCCCATATTAATTAAAACATTTTACAAATCATATATTTAAGATATTTATCGGCATCCCTGGGCTAATATTGGTGCCGACACGCAGTGACAGCCGTTCACATGCATTAACTCCCAAAGGAACTTAAACGTGACACACACCAGATTAACACTGGCAACCGCCATTACTCTCATTTTCAGTAACAGCAGCCTGGCCGCAGATGCTGGTGGCGACGCGCCAGCAGAGATATTGGTATTTGGCAGCGACTTCAACCTGTCCGGCACGCCCGTCACCGCAGCCGAAGGTATTGTTTTTGACACCCAGCTGGAATTGCGCCCTGTTTCGCGCACCGCCGAACTGCTGGAGTTTGTCCCCGGCCTGATAGCCACCCAGCACAGCGGTGAAGGCAAGGCCAACCAGTACTTTGTGCGCGGATTTAATCTGGACCATGGCACCGACTTCGCCCTCCGACTGGATGACATGCCCATCAATATGCCAACGCATGGCCACGGCCAGGGTTACGCCGACATCAATTTCATCATCCCTGAACTGGTCGACCGCCTGACCTATCGCAAAGGTCCTTACTACGCAGATGGCGGCGATTTCGCCACCGCCGGTTCAGCAGAATTCAGCTACGCTGACAGCCTTGATCAGGGCATTATCAACCTCACCCTGGGCGAGAATGACTACCAGCGACTGTTTCTGGGAGAATCATACGATCTGTTTGCCGGGCAATTGACGCTGGCCGGCGCCGTTACACAATACGCGGGCCCATGGGACCGGGATCAGAATCTGGACAAGCGCAAAGCGGTCATCAAGTATCACGAAGCATCGCCCGAGCGCGAATGGAGCCTTACCGGTATGAGCTACCTGAACGACTGGGACGCAACCGACCAGATTCCACTGAGAGCGGTTGAAAGCGGCAACCTCAGCCGCTGGGGTAATATCGACCCAACCGTGGGCGGCGCCAGCCGGCGCAACAGTTTATCGTTTGCCTGGCAGGAAAACCTGGGCGCTGACGACCAATGGAACTTCAGCGCCTACCTGATGGATTACACCCTCGATCTGTTTTCCAATTTCACTTATTTTGCCAATGACCCGGTGCGTGGTGACCAGTTTCAGCAAGCTGATGACCGCCGTGTTGCCGGTTTCGAAACCGAGTACCGTCGCAACCTGCAGACTCGCATTCCGACGGAAATTGTCGTGGGTTTCCAGAATCGTTACGACGACATTGATGTTGGCCTGTACCTGACTGAACAGCGTGAGATCCACGACACCGTTCGCGCGGACAACGTCGAACAGTCACTCAACAGTCTGTACGCCTCTGTGCAACATCAATGGACGGATCGTTTCCGTTCGGTGGCCTCGGTGCGCGCTGATCACTATGAGTTCGACGTGGCCGCCAGCATAGCGGTCAACAGCGGCGCTGGCAGCGACACGCTGTTCAGTCCAAAACTGAACCTGATCTACAGCCCCATGGACGGACTGGAAACCTTCCTCAGCGCCGGTCAGGGTTTCCATAGTAATGACGCGCGCGGCACGGTTATCAGTGTAGATCCGGCCACCGGGGAACCCGCTGAGACGGTTGATCCACTTGCCACCGCGCGCAGCTACGAGGCCGGTTTACGCACCTCGCTGATCCCGAAAACCCAGATCGCGTTGACAGCATTCACCATGCGCCTGTCATCGGAACTGATTTATGTCGGTGATGCAGGCAATACCGAAGCCAATGATCCCAGCGAACGTCACGGGATCGAGCTCAATGGCCTGTATTCGCCCACTGAGTGGCTGCTGTTCGACGCCGATATCAGTTACACCGACGCGCATCTTCGTGGTGTCGGAGCAGACGACCAAATCGGAAACGCCGTTGAACGAACCGCTTCTTTGGGCATGATAGTGGACGATCTGAACAACTGGAGTGGGGGTATCCGGTTGAGATATCTGGGTGAAGCACCGCTGACTGAAGCACGCCTGCCACGCTCGGAATCAACCTTTCTGGTGAACGCCCAAACGTCGTACCGCTTTTCACCCAATCTGTCCGTGTCTGTGGAGTTGCTAAACGTAATGGACAGTGACGATCGCGACATCACCTACTTTTACGAATCACAGTTGGCCGGGGAAGCTGCACCGGTGGAGGACATCCATTTCCACCCGGTCGAACCGCGCAGCGTGCGGGTAAGCATTCAGGCGCGTTTCTGACGAGGCGGATGCCCGACTCACATAAAATCCATGTCGCCGGCTGTCAGCCACCATTTGCCCTGCAAGGTGTCTGCTGCCGGTCCGCAGGTCCAGGCATTACACGGAATGTGTATGCCGGTGACCTCCGCGTGCAGCGTTGCAGACTGCAACCGGGGCAACTGACCCGCGCTCAGCCAGAACACCATTGCTCTGCCCGTATCATGTCCGTAGCGGCACAGAGCCATCAGCACCAGCGGCAAATCATCCGCGTTCGCTAGCACGTCCATGATCAGGCTTTGCTCGCCATGATCGCGTATCACTGCAACCGCATGGCTGCCCGATGGGTGACTCAACAACATAAAGCGATAGTGCAGATCTGGCCGTTGTGTATAGCGATAGGTCAGATATGGAGCATCGCGCAGTCCAATAATACCGTCGGCCAACGCGCATGACATCTGCTGCCACAGACCGTTGACGAGTTCGTCGGTGTCAGCGTTCAGCTCGCTGTCACTCACTGTCCAGGCGCCCGCAGCAGAGACGCCATCAGCAGGATATGACAACGCCAGCAATTCATCTGTCCGTGCATACAGACCCAGGCGTTCGGCGACATGCATGGCTTTGATGTTGGGGAACCCGAACCCAAGCAAATGACTGGCAGTATTGCCCGTATGCAATTCGAGCATGGATGCAGCCGTCTTGAAGAACAGACTCCGTCTGCTGTAGAAACTTCTATGCTGCGGCAGCACCATGACGTCACAAATCTGCAGCGCCCGGTCAGGAACACCAAAGTACAGAATATCGCGACTGATACCGCCATAGTGAGCGACAGGTTTTTCGTTTTTGCAGGCCACTACCGAGTGTCCTCGCCCGTCCCCGTATTTCCACTGCCAGAGCGCCGCACTGAAACCGGTGTCAAAACTGCGCTCAAACAACTCCCGGAACGCTTCCGTCGGTAGACTTTCCGCAGGCAGCAAGGTGAGATCGGAGTGTTCCATGCGAAAGCTCAGCAGTGCATGTAGGTAACGGCCCTGCTGACATTTAGCCAGGTCAGCGGCCATTGCCTGCCGCAAACCCTGCAATTGCGGCAGAGGTGTACCGGTGCGCTGCGTCAGCGCACCCATATACTGATCGAACAACGGCAGACAGCGTTGCAGCCATGCGGCCACTCCCTCACTGAGATCCACTTGCTGCACCAATGCGAAACCTGCCCTGGCGGCTATCTGCAAAACATGCGACAAGACCGGCAAGGGCTCGGGCGATTGCACCTGGTCGTCACCGGTGAACTCTTCCAGCACCAACAATTGCCCCCCCGGCTTCAGTAAGCGACGCGCCTGCGCAAATACGAGCAAAGGCGACAGGTAGCGGGCACTGTTTTGCAGCACAATCACATCAAAAGGCTGATCCGTGCTGAAGCACTGCAGATCGGCCCGGAGGAATTGCGGAGCATGCATCGGTCCAGTCCACAATTCGGCCTTTTGCGCCTTATCGATAAGCGGACCATTGATATCAATCGCGGTGACCTCATACTCGGCCCGGACCAATTGCCGCGCCAGTGCTCCGGTGCCGCAGCCGGCGTCGAGCACCCTGGCGCCAGGTCCGGCGTCAATCCGGGCCATCAGTTTGTCCGCCATGGCCTGCTGCGCTTCGTTTACGGCCAGGTCGGAACGGGCCTGAAAGCCGTAGCTGAGAAAGTCGGCCTGGCCAAATGCCAGGTCCAATAACTCGGCGTAAACGTTCAATGGATAAATCAGTGGCTGTGACGACGTCTTCATGCCGCGCATTATACGGTACAATACTCACGATAAGTAAAACCGGAACCAATATGAAAAAAACCGGCACCACATGGATCAATACCCTGCTGCGCGGCACCAATGGAGAGCTGCGCAGCGCCCCTCGTATCAGCTTGCAGCGGTTGCTGGTGTTACGGGCGCTGGTCATGATCACGGGTATCCTGGGCACCATTGTCTTTGATTTCTTTTCGCCGCTGAACCTGCCGGTGGCACCCATTCTGGCCTTGCTGGCCGGCATCACGGCCTCCCTGGTGTTGGGCATCTGGCGGGCGCGCACGGCCACACTGATCAATACCCGGGAACTGGCGGCTCATCTTGCGCTGGATTTTGCCTTCCTGACGGTCTTGCTGATTTACACCGGTGGCGCTACCAACCCCCTGATTTCCTACCTGTTGGTGTTACTGGCGGTGGGAGCCACATTGCTGAACCTGTTCTGGGCCAATATCTTTGCCGCCCTGGCCATCGTGGTGTACACGGTGCTGTTGCTGGTGGGTATTGCTACCGACCAGCACGCTGAACATATGGTGCCTGACTTTCAGGTACACCTGGTGGGTATGTGGGTGACCTTCGTGGTCAGTGCGCTGCTGATCACCGCCTTCGTCAGCCGCATGGCACAGGCTATACGCAGCCGGGAGGTAACCCTGGCCAAAGCCCGGGAAAACGAGATGCGCAACGAGCAACTGGTGGCTATCGGAACTTTGGCGGCAGGCACTGCCCATGCACTGGGCACGCCTCTGTCTACCATGGCGGTGCTGCTGTCAGAATTGGACGAACAGTCTGAGCAACAGCTGCAGGAGCAATCGGTCAAAGCGGATATCCATGTGCTGCGAGAACAGGTTGTGCGCTGCAAGCACTCACTGGATCAGTTGACGCGTTTCTATAACAAGAACGATCACAGCCAGCCCGGCCAGTTGCGGCTGAGCAGCTTCGACGAGGCGGTGCGGGACTACATCACCAATATTCATCCGGGTGCGCGGATCGATTTTACCATGGAGCCGGCTTGCGGCGAGCTGCTCATTTCAGCCGACATCACCATCCGTCACGCCTTGATCAATATCATCGAGAACGCCCTCAAGGCCGCCCATTCCCGTGTCTCAGTCACCTATTCACGTGGCGTGACACAGCAACACCACGTGCTGATGTCGGTTCAGGACGATGGCCCTGGCATACCTCCCGAAGTCATGGAGAGCATGGGCGAGCCGTTCATCTCGACACGCAGTGACAGCATGGGTCTGGGTATTTTTCTGGCTAATGCATCCATTCAGCGTCACGGTGGCAGTATAGAGATGTTCAACGTCAAGGACGCCGGAGCGCGGACTGTTATCAGACTTCCAGTGAGTGAGTGATATGGACAAGAAACTGATATTGCTGATCGAAGATGACGCCGTCTTCGCCCAGGTCATGGCACGGGCGCTGGAGCGCCGCAATTTTGCTGTGGTACATGCCGGCGACCTGGACGCTGCGCGGCTTGCGATTGCCCGCTACAATCATGACTATGCCATTGTCGATCTGAACCTGGCGGGTCATTCATCACTGACACTGATCCCACTGCTGAAGCAGAAACAGCCCGACAGTCCCATCCTGATGCTGACCGGTTATGCCAGTATCGCCACCGCCGTGGAAGCCATCAAACTGGGGGCCGACAACTACCTGGCCAAACCCGCCGATGCCAATGACATACTCAATGCATTAACGGCAACAGCTGCTGGTGACCAGGCAGCTCTGTCCATCCAGCAGCCGATGTCAGTGCGACGGCTGGAGTGGGAACATATTCAGAAAGTGCTCAAGGAAAATGATGGCAATATCTCGGAAACCGCCCGTCAGCTGAACATGCACCGCCGGACACTGCAGCGCAAACTGCAGAAAAAACCGGTTGCCGGCTAGGTGACTGCGAACTCAGTTACTGCGTTTCAGGCAAAACCATGCCGCAATGCTCAACACCAGCGCCAGCCATTCACTGATGTAAATCTGCAGGACGGTGGCATTGTACGCCTGCTCCACCAGCACACCCCAGCTGCGTACTGCCACCAGACCGGCATAAGTAAATACCAGCAGTAACACACCTGCGGAGGCATACGCCTTGCGGAAGGCACAAACCAGCAGAAATGCGCCGAAGGCAAGCATGAAGCCCCCGTATACTGCCCTTAATTCGGTATATCCCATGTCCGAGCGCAAATTGACACCCACCACGTCGAACCAGCCCGCCACGTCAGAGATGAACAACCATCCGATTCCCAGGTAGATCAGGCCGTTTAATGCCAACAGAACCGGGGGGAACAACCGAGCCAGTACATTCATCTGCAATTCCTTCAAATTCAGGGTGTTGATCGCGCGGCGCGATCTAAACATGACTTTTGGCACTCAGTGCAGGCCGGGAGACATGGTATAACGTTTGCCGCAATGCTCTCCACAACATTCGGGACACAAAGTGATCGCCGGGTGCGCCGCTCTCGTATAACAACAACTATCGGCCAGCATACCAAAAAGCGCGCCAGGTCGCCGCTTCGTGCATTGCATTGACAAAAACACTGGATACACTACGCATCACGCAATTGAAAGCAGTTAGCAGCAAGCGGAGCCTGTCGTGAAAAAACAATATTTGGTAGCTATAGGCCTGGTCATTCTGATCGCGGCATGGATGTTGGTCCCCCGAGGTGACGGCGATCGCGATGAGCGCTATGCCAGCGCCGACCTGGACAGGACAGTGTCGGCCATCGCCGATGATGGATCGGCGGTATCATCGGCGGCTGATTTTACTGTCCGTGCGACCCGCTCGCGCGTCGACACCTATACCCAGACAGTCAGCGTGCGAGGCCGAACCCAGGCTTTCCGCCTGGTCGACATCCGGGCTGAAACCGCTGGTCGTGTTATTGCCACACCGGTCGCCCGCGGCGCCCGCGTAGAGAAAGGCGACATTCTGTGCGAAATCGCCGTCGATGCCCGTGAAACAGACCTGCAGGAGGCCATCAGCCGTCAGGAACAGGCAAGACTGGAATTTGAGGGCGGCGAAGACCTGTTCCAGCGTGAACTGATTTCCCGCTCGGCCCTGGCCCAACTCAGAACCACCTATGATGCAGCCATTGCCGCTGTAAGACGTGCCGAACTGGCGCTGGAGCGCACGCGGATCCGCGCCCCGTTCACTGGCATCGTGGAAACGCGGGCTGTCGAAGTGGGCGACTACATGGACATGGGAGGCCAGTGCGCATCGCTGTTTGATGATGACCCCATGCTGCTGGTCGGGCAAGTGCCCGAGCAGGATGTCAACAAACTTGAACTTGGCACCCGTGTCACCGGCATCATGGTGACCGGCGAGCGGATCAATGGCCAGCTGACTTATCTGGCCAGAGCGGCTGACCCGGTGTCGCGCAGCTACCGCATCGAAGTGCGCCTCGATCCCCAGCAAATACCTATCCGCCAGGGTATCAGCACCGAGATTCTGCTCGATGCGGCGCAGATCCGTGCACACCTGGTGCCGCCATCGTCGGTAACACTGGATGATGCCGGCCTGATGGGCGTCAAAACCCTGAACAGTGACAATGAGGTCGAGTTTCATCGTGTGCAGATCGTGGGTGAAAGCACCCGCATAGACGAGTCAGGCTTCTGGGTAACCGGACTGCCTGATGAAGTGATCCTGATCACGGTCGGGCAGGAACTGGTTTTCGAAGGACAAATCGTAAACGTCAATTTTGACTGGTCACAACTATGACATATATCAAAGCCGCCGTTTCACACGCCAGAACCACGCTCAGCGTGTTTGTTGTCATCATTCTGGCAGGCCTGGCAGCGTATCGCTCCATCCCCGTCGAGCTTAACCCGGACGTGACGGTGCCGGTTATTATCACCACCATCGTGTTGCCGGGCATTTCCCCGGAGGATGCAGAGCGGCTGCTGGCCCGACCCAGCGAAATCGAGCTCAACAATATTGACGGCATCACACAGCTGCGTTCGTTTTCCAGCGAAGGTTCAGCCACCATCATCACTGAGTTTGATGTCAGCTTTGATCCCGATCTGGCCCTTAACGACATACGCTCTGCCCTGGACCGGGCCAAAGCCCGCTTCCCGCAGGATACCGAGGAGCCGCTGATTCAGGAAGTGTCGGCCGCAACCGTGCCCGTGGTACAGATTGCACTGGGAGGTGAAGGTGTTGATGAACGTGTTTTACTGCGTATCGCCCAGACCCTGCAGCGACAGATCGAAAACCTGCCGGAAATCCTCACCGCCGACACTATTGGTGCGCGTGAAGAGCTGCTGGAAATCATTGTCGATCCATCCAAGCTGGAAACCTATGGTATTACCAACCAGCAACTGGTTCAGGCTGTAACAACCAATAACCGATTGATACCAGCCGGCACACTGAACACCGGCAGCGGCGCATTTTCGGTCAAAGTACCGGGCCTGATTGAAACTGCCAATGACGTTTACCAGTTGCCGATCGCGGCCAACGCCGACGGCGTCGTGGTACTCAGCGACCTGGCCGAGGTACGCCGCACGTTCAAGGACGCCGAGCGCTACGCCTATGCCAACGGTGATCGCTCCATTTCCCTGGATGTGCAGAAACGTAAAGGCGCCAACCTGATCCAGGCCATGGATAAAATTGACGTGATCGTACAGGACATGCGCTCGCGTATACCGCCGGCTGTCGAGATAACCTACCTGAACAACACTATTCCGCTGGTGATTGAGCAGAACTCGGGCCTGCAGGGCAATATGGCAACCGCCATGGTGCTGGTGCTGGTGGTCGTGATCGCCGCCGTTGGTGTGCGCTCGGGTATCCTGGTAGCACTGGCCGTGCCGTTTTCATTTTTCTTCGCCTTCATCATCATTTCGATGCTGGGTTTCACCTACAACTTCATGGTGATATTCGGCCTGCTGCTGGGTCTGGGCATGCTCATCGACGGTGCCATCGTCATGGTGGAGTACGCTGACCGCAAGCTGGCGGAGGGTTACAACCGCAAGGATGCCTTCCAGGAAGCCACCAGTCGCATGTTCTGGCCGATCCTGGCATCCACCGGTACCACGCTGGCGGCTTTCCTGCCGATGATGTTCTGGCCTGGTGTGGCCGGCGAATTCATGGGCTACCTGCCAGTGACAGTGTTCGCGGTGCTGATCGGCTCGCTGCTTTACGCACTGGTATTTGCGCCCACCATCGGATCGCTGATTGGCGGCAAAACCGGCGTCATGGCTTCCGGTGGCGGCAACCAGATTGGCAAACTCGAAGAGACACCGCCAGAAAAACTGGGCGGCATCGTCGGCATTTATGCACGCATTCTGAGCGTTGCCGTGCGCATCCCTGGCATTGTCGCAATAGGCAGCCTGATCACGCTGGTCACCATCATCTGGGCATATCTCGCCTTTGGACGTGGGGTTGAGTTTTTCACCAGCGTCGAACCTGCCCAAACCCAAGTGCAAATATTTGCACGCGGCAACTACTCTCCGGAAGAGATTCGCGACATCGTTCTGGATGTTGAGTCGCGGATAGAAGACGTCGGCTACTACAAAAGTATCGTCTCCCAGTCTGGCGCCGGTCGCAGTATGGGCGGTGGTATGGGCGCAGCGCCGGACCTGGTGGGCACCATATTCCTGGAATTCACTGACCGGCGTGATCGCGACGTAAACGGTTTCGAAGTTGAGGAATTGTATCGGCAGGCCATTCAGGACATCCCTGGCGTGCGTGCAGAAATTTCGACACCTGAGCAGGGTCCTCCGGTGGGTAAAGAGCTGCAAATGGAGTTCTACGGCGAGGATCTGCGCACGCTGATCGCCGAAGCCCGACGCGTACGCTCGCATCTTGAGAACAACGTCGAGGGTCTGATCGATATCGACGACACGACACCGGTGCCGGGTATTGAGTGGCAGATCTCTGTCGATCGTGCGCGCGCAGCCATGTCGGGTGCGAATATGTCTGAAATCGGCACCGCCATTCAGCTGCTGACCAATGGTGTCAGGATGGGCGATTTCCGCCCTGATGACAGCGAAGAAGAGGTCGAGATCCGCGTGCGTTACCCCGAAGAATATCGCGGTGTAGAGCAGATCGACAACATCCGCATCAACACCGCCAATGGGCTGGTACCGATCAGCAGCTTTATTACACGTGATGCACTGCCAGGCGTCAGCTCGATTCAGCGCGTCGACGGCAACCGTGTTGTCTATGTACGCGCCAACCCTGCCCCCGGCTATGTAACCAGCAATATCGTGCAGGAGGTCGAACAGTGGATGGACGCCAACCCGCTGGCACCCGGCATCGATTATCGTTTCCGCGGCGCCAATGAGGAACAGGCCGAATCGTTTGCCTTCCTGCTCAGCGCCTTTGGCCTGGCGCTGGCGCTGATGGCCATTCTGCTGGTGACCCAGTTCAACAGCTATTATCAAGCGCTTTTGATCCTGTCGTCAGTATTGCTGTCTACGGCGGGCGTACTGCTTGGCCTGCTGACCACCGGACAAACTTTCAGCGTGATCCTGACAGGAGTTGGCATCGTGGCCCTGGCCGGTATCATCGTGAACAACAACATTGTTCTTATTGATACCTTCAACTATCTGCGCGCCAAACATGTCGACTGGGATATCCGGGACGTGATCATACAGACTGGCGTGCAGCGGTTACGCCCGGTATTTCTGACCACGTTTACCACGGGTTGTGGTCTACTGCCACTGGCCATGCATGTATCAATTGATTTGATTGGCTCGGAGATTGAAGTCGGCGGCCCGATCACGTCGCAATGGGTGAAGCTGGCCAATGCCATTGTCTTCGGCCTGTCATTCGCTACCATCCTGACACTGATCGTCACGCCGGCCATGCTGGCTCTGCCAGACCATCTGCGCCAGCGTCTGGCCAGGATCAAGCGTTTGTTCAGCCGCCGGCAGGGTGAGCCGGTAGAAGCATAAGGTCAAAAATGGAACAGTTGTTCGAATTCAGGACATATTTGTAATGGTTCGTGACAGCAATCCAAACGCTTTGCAACGAATTGTTGCTGGCACTTTTTGACGAAAGTGCCTGTGATAGTATCAAAACCAGTTTGTGAGACCGCTCGTTGACGGACATCAGGCGGTCAATTCACGAACACTCAAGGCAGGTAGCGGAACGTCATTCTCTGTTCCCCCCTATCTAACATGGGATAATTTTCCGGTGCCTGCCTTGAACCCCTCCGCCTTTATCGCGCTCCGCCTTTATCGATAGGTTCGATTGGCTACCCAGCCCTCCAGCAGGAACAACAGCAGCACCGTCAACAAAATCCACCACCAGACCCGTTGCGGCTGCTCCAGTTCCGCAATCAGTTGGGCTGTCCGCACACCCTCGGCGACAGCAGGCGTAGTATCCGGATTCAGGATTCGGTCATACAGCACTGTCACATCTACCCGCGCCAGTTCAGCCGCTTCCGGTTCGATATTGATGGCAAAATTGAAGCCCGACTCAGTTAGAAGAAAGCCGGGCATACGCGCCCGATAGCTCGGATTGTCAGCGCTGACGCGCAACTGTGTGCCATCTGGTTCAGTCACTGACAGCTCCGTTCGCCCGTCATCGAATGCCGGCGTCAGATCAATCATGTCACCAACCTGCCAGGCGCGCTGCTGCAACGGAGGCTGAATCATGTAGGTCAACGTTTCATGAACAAAGGGCAGGTACAGACCCTGAAGCGGGAAATTGCTCCAGCCCAGGTCCAGTGACGATGTCACCAGCATTGTCCGGCCCTCGCCAACAGACCGCTCGACCAGCAGCGGATCACCGGAATCGTATCGCATCAGCACCGCACTATCGCCCACCGGGTCACTTCGCCAGTATCCCTGAAAACGTGCGCTCCAGTCGACATCCAGCGGACGCAGTGCCGGGTGGCGACGATCAACGTCGGCGATCAGAACATAATCGTTTGCGGGCAGAATTTGCGAACTCGTCAGCCGCGCCGGCGTCAACTCCGCCAGTTGTTGATTAAATGCGCTCGGCTCAACACGGTTGCCCGGCGCCAGCAGCAAACTGCCACCATCGGCGACAAATCCCTGCAGCGCCTGTTGCTGAGCACCGGACAGCGAACCGGCATTCAGCAAAACCACCGCGTCATGCTGCTCAAGGTCGGTCGGGGTGAATGTCGCCAGCGTCACCTGGGATACAGAAAACGGCGAGTTTTCCATGCCTTCCAGGGCCAGAACAAACCAGTGCGCCTCGTCGTCATACCAGTCGGTCGCCGGATCACCATTAACCACCAGTATGCGCATCGTCGGCATAACATCCACAGTAAAGTACCAGCGATTGTCCAGGTCGAAGCTATCCCCGGCCAGCACCAGCTCGCCGGTATAACGTCCACTATCATCCAGTATCAGGGGCAGATCCAGCACCACTTCCGAGCGATCACCCAGTTCGAAAGGCTGCCGCTCCCGCGGCTGTCCGTTAATCAACAGGGAAATCTCGCCGCGTTGCTGCAATACACTGCCGGTACTGCGCACACGCGCCAGAACCTGCTGTTCGTTCGAAGTCGCAACTGAAGGTGTTCCACTGGCTGCGCTTTGACCCGCCGACCCGGAGTTTTCCTCTACCGGGTTGGCAGTGCTGGCCATCAACTGTTGCGGCGACCGCACATCAGTCAGACTCAGATTACTGCTGCGCTCCTCCCCTACACTGAAACCGGAAAAGGAAACACCTGGCGCCAGCATAAAGCCGGCATCATTCCCCTCGTCATCCGCGCCACTCATGCCGCTGGCCTGAAAATCCGATATCATCACGATATTGCGCTGTTCGTGACGCGACTGCGTCAACATGTCATTTGCCAGCCTCAGCGCAGGAAAAAAGCGCACACGTTCGTAACCAGGGTCTGCCAGGTTATTGATAAAGGTTCGCAGGCTATCGATATCAGTGGTCAGCTCCCTGGCTGCCAGGGTGCCTTCGGCAAAACTTATCACCGCCGCTTCGTCTCCGGCGGACAGACCATCCAGAGTCTGCAGGGCCTGCTGTCTTGCCTGGGCAAACCGGTCACCTACCTGCATGCTGAGTGAACTGTCAATCAGCAACACGGTAGACTGTGGTTCGGCATCCATCAACTGCGCTATGGAGCCCTGATAAAACAATGGCCGGGCGAACGCGAACACCAACAGGCAGATCAGTGCTGCGCGCAACAGCAATAACAGCCACTGCTGGATCTGTTGAAACAGAATCAGCTTTTTGGTCGTCTGCTTCAGGAAACGCAGCGAACCAAACATGATTTTCGGTGGGTTCTCGCGACGGATCAGATGGATGGCGACCGGTATCGCGGCTGCCAACAGACCAAACAGAAACAGAGGACTCAGGAAACTCATCTATGCGCTCCGGGTTCGCCGTGCCAGGTACGAGGCCAACGCCTTGTCCAGCGGCTGCGAGGTGTTGAGCAGACAATAATCAACGCCGCTGGTCTGGCAGCGTTTACGACAATCATCGAGGTAACTGTTAAGGTTCTCCAGGTAGGCATTGCGGATCGCTGCCGGCGAGGTGATGTGCGTCTCGGCGGTTTCCATATCGATAAATTCGGAGGATTCATTGAAATTGAAATGCAGCTCCTGCTCATCAAGCACGTGGAATACGATGACCTCATTACCCATGGCACGCAGCTGCTGGAGCGTACGAATGGTGGTTTGCTCATCCTCCAGCAGGTCGCTGATCAGGATCACCAGGCTTTTACGTTTTAATGTCATCGCCAGCTCGGTCAGCGGCCGCACAATATCGGTCTTGGTGCCGGCGGTCAGCTCATGCAGACTGCGCAGAATCCTTATCAGGTGCAATTGCCGCGCTTTTGCCGGAATATAGTCGCGGATCTTGTCATCGAAAGTGATAAGCCCGACAGCGTCACGTTGCCGCATGATGAAATAGGCCAACGCCGATGCCAGCGTGCGCCCGTATTCCAGTTTGCTCATACCGTCAGAGGCGTACGACATCGACGCACTGCTATCCAGCAGGATATAGGCCCGAACGTTCGTTTCGTCCTCATACTGCTTGATGTACAGCTTGTCGCTGCGTCCGTACAGCTTCCAGTCCACGTGGCGCATGTCATCGCCACTGTAGTAATGCCGGTAGTCGGTAAATTCAACACTGAAACCGCGCTTCGGGCTCTTGTGCAGGCCGGCAATAAATCCTTCAACCACCACGCGCGCGCGCATCTCGAGATTGTCGAGCGTGGCAAGTACACCGGGATCAATAAAGGTATTGCTCTGCGTCATGCTGAGAATCCTGCCACCAGATACACTGGCGCGATGATGTGGTTCAGGTGGACTGGCTTCACAGGCCCGGCTCTTTTACTGCTTCCACAACCCGACGAATCAACTCATCGGCACTGATGCGTTCCGCTTCGGCATGGAAATTCAGCTGCAGACGGTGGCGCAGTACTGATGGCGCAAGTGTGCGGATATCATTGAACGAAACATTGTAGCGACCGTGCAGAAGGGCCCGTACCTTGCCTGCCAATACCAGGTTCTGGGAGGCACGAATACCTGCGCCCCAGGTGACCCAGTCCTTGACGAAGGCCGGCGAGTTCTCGTTTTGCGGCCGCGTTGCGTGTACCAGCCGCACCGCATACTGGATCACTGATTGCGCGGCCGGCACTTGCCGGGCAATACGCTGGAACGCCAGGATATCCTCACCGCTCAGCGGATGAGATACCGACCGATCAAAATTACGCGTGGTATTGCTGACCACCATCACCTCTTCTTCCTCGGTCAGGTAACCCAGCTCGATCTTGAACATGAACCGATCCAGCTGCGCCTCCGGCAAGGGGTAGGTACCTTCCAGTTCAATCGGGTTCTGCGTGGCCAGCACAAAGAAGGGTTCCGCCATTTTGTGCGTGACACCCGCCGCCGTAACCTGTCGCTCTTCCATCGCCTCAAGCAGCGACGATTGCGTCTTGGGCGGTGTCCGATTGATCTCATCGGCCAGCAGAATATTGGTAAAAATCGGACCTTTGACAAACACCAGCTTGCGACGCCCGTCGTTCTCCTCAACGATTTCAGCACCCACCACATCGGCAGGCATCAGGTCAGGAGTAAACTGAATACGGCTGAAGTTCAGTTGCAGAATATCCGCCACAGTCTTGATCAACAGGGTCTTCGCCAGGCCCGGCACACCGGTCACCAGACAATGCCCGCCGGCAAACAGCGCTATCAGCAATTCTTCGATAACCGCATCCTGCCCGACAATGACCTTACGGATCTCGTGCACCATCTGGTCACGACCCTGCTGCATCTTTTTTACCAGCGCCAGGTCGTCCTGATCCTCCAGTCCGGCGGTCGGATGCTCGGTAATGATATCGGTGTCAGTCATCGTTTATTCCTGCCTCTAGTGTGTGTATGCATATATCAGGTAATTGATACCTAGCCGGTAAGCTTCGTTACTCATGCTGGTAGGGTAGTATTCGTGAAACGTGTGTTCCCAGCCATCGCCCATGTCCGAATTGAAATTGGCCACCACCATGACCCGGCCGTCGTCATCGAGTATGGCATGAACCGAAGGTGGATACCGTGGGTCGTCCAGCGTCACGCTCCCGTAATCCCAGGTAACGGCCCTGCCCGGCACCTGCGCAACCTGTTCTATGTCGTAGAAAATGCCAAAAATTTCATGGTCCAGATCCAGCCGGACAAGTTCGCGATCGGGAAATATCTTGGCGATTTCGATCAGAAAATCCTGATAGTGTGCCTCGCCCCAAAAGTCGTCCAGCATGACAAAACCGCCACGCAGGACAAACTCACGCAAGGCTGCCACCTCATCGGGGGCAAAGTTCGGGCCACTGCTCATGCCACCAATTGGGACGCGCTTCATGGTCATGTACAGAAAGATATGCTCAAACAGCTCCGGATCAGTCAGGTCTATCCAACGGGTGTTGTATGTCTGCGCATCAATGAAGGTGTAACGTTGCACGCCACGCATGAAGTTTTGTTCGGCATCAGGAAAATCGGTATCCCACCAGCCGCCGCGCCGGCCGCGTCCTCCCGGATAGTTTTCGTAGCGCCCGCGCAGCCAGGTGAATTCCGACGTGCCCGTGCGTTCAGCTGATGATGATGCGCCGGTCGGCAAATCGGGTAGGTCCTGGTTTTCACGGCGAAAACGGCTGAAATCAAAGTCCGGCGGCAACACGACACCGGGCCGGGGCGTCGATTGCGAAGCCGGTGGCTGCGCCTGCACGGATGGCGCTGACAAAAATGCCAGCGTACCCAGCAGTGGTAATATCAGCCATGATTTTGGCAACCGGGCAAGAGCCATGACTCAATCACCCTCCGCTGGTTCGACTGCCTGCAGCAGAATCTGTTGGGCACGCTCATAGGTAGGTGCCGTTTCCAGCGCCCGCAGAACGGTCATGCGGGCGTCGTCGGGCTGACTATTGTCGAGATAGGCCTGCGCCAGATCAGTTCTCGCAGCCACCGGATCGTTCTGATCCAGCGTCAACAGCACCTCGTACTCCTGCACCGTGCGTCCGGTGTCTCCCTGACGCGAGGCCAGTTCAGCGCCTAGCCGATGAACCTCCGGCCGATAGGGATTAACCGCCATGGCGCGTTCAACATAATAGGCCGCCTGATCAAGGTCGCCCACCTGCAGCGCGTGTTCCGCCAGCTGCAAGGGCGCAGCAAAATCGTGCTGCTGGTGCTCCAGCATGATCGCCAGCTGCTCGCGTTGCGCTTCCTCATTGCCCATGGCCTCGTAGACCTGGGCCAGCACCAGTGACGGACTGGGGTAACCGGTATAGTCAGGCAGCAGCTCGTGAGCGGTGCGCAGGTGCGTTATCGCCTCGCTGTACGCTTCCTCCCGGAACAGGACAATACCCAGTTGCAAATGTGCCTGAAAATCACGCGGCTCGCGCTGCACCCGTCCCTGCATGTACTGTTTCAGCGATTCGTTGTTGTACAGCTCTGCCAGAATTGCACTGCTGTTCTCGCGCACACCGTGCCCGTGCCCCTCGCCTTCATCGGGACTGTCCTCCGCATGCACGTAGACGTTTATGTCGGCCACGCGCTGATCTATCCAGGCGCGGAAACCGGCATCGAAAGTTTCCATGTCCACACCAAACACATTGGCGAACATTTCACTCTCGTCCTTGATTTCAGCAAACTCATGGATCAGTGCCAGAAGATCCTCAAAACCGTATTGTTCGGCGATGTACTCCACCACCAGGAAGGACTGAAAGTAGGCAAAACTCAGGTCAGCATTACTGTTGGCACCGGTAAACGCATCGTTGAGATTGCCGACCGGCAACAGGCGGTCCTGCTGCACGGCACGGATGAGATCCAGGCCCTGGCGACGACCCCACTCCGGACGCCCCTGGCGCTCCTCCCAGGTCGAGATGCCCTCCGACAACCAGCGCGGCATGCGATTGTGAGTCATCTGCAGGGTGAATACATGCACCAGCTCGTGCCACACAATTTCCTGCCAGTTGGCGCTGAGTGTATCCGGTGAGATGAGCGTCACCACCTTGCCGAAACAGATACCCACCAGTGGTCCGATGTCGGGCAGCCCGACTGAACGCACGGCAAAGTCTTCGGTACGCTCGAAAACCTGGATGACCACCGGCACCTCGGGTTCAAAGCCGTATTTGGCGACCAGGCGATCCCAGCCGTCTTCCAGCAAAGGCTCCATGTACGGCCACAGGATCTGCGCATCGCGTTGACTCATGTTGACCCGAAAGTGCTCGCTTTCCAGGGTTGCGTACTCTTCCAGCACATCAAACACCTGCAACATGTTGGACGTCAGGACATTAAACGGGTCATTGTCAAACGCCTGCTCAAGGTGACGCTTGCCTTCGCTTTCTTCGCCCAGTCGCACCAGATTACCGCCCAGCACGGTGTGTGCGTGCCAGTTGCGCGGATCGCGGTCAATGGCACGACGGGCATACTCCACGGCTTCGGTGAAACGATAGTTATTACCCAGAAATTCAGCGACCGATGCATAGAAACTGGCGCTTTCCGGACTGAAGGCATTGACGCGCTCGCGCAGGCGCTCGAACTCGTCCATGTCATCATTCATCGCCGCGCGCGCTGCCAGCGTGGCCAACGCCGGAATCGACTCAGGATTGATATCCAGTGCCTGCCTCAGGAATCCCAGACCCTCCTCTTCTCGCCCGTTACGGATCATCAACTCACCGAAAGTTGCCAGTGCCGCCACGCTGCGGGAATTGGCATCCAGGGCGCGGCTGAGATTGCGCTCGGGACTCTCTATCCTGGCCAGACCCACCAGGGCAGGCGCGTAGCGTCGATTAACTTCCAGTGCTTCGTTGTAGTTGGTTTGCGCATCCTGGTCGTTGAACTTCTCCTGGAACAGGTCACCCCACAACACCAGGGCTTCGAGGTTGCTGTCATCAAGCCTGATCGCCTCACTGAACAATGCATTGGCATCATGAAATTCATCAAGTTGGCGAGCGGCCACCGCGACCATGGCAACATCGGCCGACTCAAAGACCATGCCACTGTCATAACGCGCCAATGCCGCATTGAAGTACTCATCGGCGGCATCCCGGTCACCGTGCAAGGTCCGCACCAGGCCGTACTGCACCAGGGTTCGCACCGGCGGATTCAATTGCCCGGCAATGACTTCCGCGAGCAGAGCCTCGGCCTGTGCGGAGCGGCCGGTCATCACATACAGCTCGGCCAGTCGGGTTGCCAACTCAGGGTGGTCAGCCGGTTCCTCGAGCGCACGCTGTAAAACTGCTTCCGCCTGGGCATACTGCCCGGTTTCGATATGCGCCTGGCTCAGCCCCAGGTCAGCCTGGTCCTGGAAGAACTCATCATCAACCCGACTGAGTACCTCAATGGCGGCGAGGTAGGATCCCCTCAGCAACAATTCGTTGCCTCGATCCAGCAATTCCTGCGTTGACGGGTTGAGGCCGGCGGTGGGTTCCTGGGCAAAAATATGCGCCGGGGCTACCGTCGCGGTCAGGCAGACCAACAGCGCGGCAGTTCGCAGCCAGTTAAGGGATATCAGGTTAAGGTAGTGCATTGTATGTCCTCGTCCGGGTTGCCAGATCAATCAACAAGGCTTCCAGCCGGCTCCAATAGTCGTCCTCCAGATAGTTCTGTTTCTGATTGCGCAATATGAATATGTCGCGTTCCAGCGCCTGCATCTCGGCACGCAACGCCTGTGCCTGCGGTGAGCTTTTCTCTGCCTCAGGCACGATGACGTCGATATAGGCGATTTCTGCCAGCAGACCGTCAGCCTGGGTCGCGCCCGGCTCACGGGAAAACAGACCGTCACCGGTGTCATCAAGCACCGCGTTTTCAGTGGCCAACCGTCCCAGGTCGTCGTACCAGGCAGCCACCCGACCAGTGGTATAATTGAACAGTTCCAGCACGGATACACGGCCATTGCGATCCAGGTCGGCCGTGTGATCCTGCAGGCCGGCAATCATGAAACCGGCAAACACCGGGTCGTAGCGCTCTGATGGTGAACGCGTCGCCGATACCACCACTCGCCCCAGCGCCGACAGCTCCCGTGAAAATTCGAAGCTGGCGCTGGTCGTGTTGACAATCACCATATCCTGCTCGGTGAAACCTTCAAGCATCGCCGCCAGATCAGCGCCGGTCATGTCCGGACCCACGTTATTGAATTTGGCTTCACCGAAGGTCCCTGAACCATGGCCTATCATAAAAAGGGTAACCTGATCCCCTGCACCAATCTCGCCCCGCAGCACCGACAGACTATCGGCGATATCAGTGAGCGTTGAACTGGCGGTGACCGTGACGCCCTCCATACGCTGACCGTCATCAATCAGCACGCGGATATTGTCGGTGGCATAACCGTAATCATCACGCAAGATATTGTGCAGCTCGCGCGTCCAGCGCGCGAAACGTTCTGCGATCTCATCAGAGGCTGCTGCACCCGTCAGGATGACCGCGTATTTTCCGGTGTCGGTCGTTTGCTGAAACCAGGGAGTGCTCTCATCATCTGCCGGCTGCGCCTGAAGCTGCAACACCGGCGACAACGCCAGTATCCACAGACAGGACCGCCACTTGCGTAGTGTTTTGTTCATGACAGCCCCCGATATCGTCGCGCTGCCCAGTCAAGACTCATCAGTGCAATCAACAGCCCCAGTAAAAAGGGCTTGTCCCACAGGTCTTCCTGGACTTCCCGTGAATAGGCCCCCGGCGCATGCTGGATGTCATCCACCAGCTGCCCGATTTGTGGCAGGGTGTAATAGCGTCCGCCGCTGGTCTCTGCTATCCGGCCCAGCATGCCGCTGTCCAGACCGGCATTGTTGTATTCACGCAGGGATGGTGTGACCACAAAAGCAGCCTGCTTCTCGGTTTCTATTCCGGTACCGGCGGCGCTGGCAACATCCACCAGTATTCGATAAATGCCTTCGGCGTCAGCGGTGAACTGGCTTCGGTAAACACCGTCCTCATCGATATCCCAATCCATGGAGGAATCACTGACATCACCCAGAGGATCGGTGCGCTGGATATACAATGACGCATTGTTATCGGGCTGGTATTCAGCATCCAGTACTGTCGCACTGACATTAACCGGATCACCCTGATTATAGAATGGCCTATCAAAATTAATGGTCACCCGTTCCAGTGCATCCTGGGCAAGCCAGCGCAGGCTCTGGCGCCAGATCCGTTGATGTGATTCGTCCTCATATGGCATCAGCATTTGCCAACGCCAGGTGCTGGCCGTGGTCAGTGCCATGCTGCGACCACTGCCATAACGTTGCGTCGCCAGCAAAGGCACGGTCTGGTTCTGGTATTGCAGACTCGGGTGTTCAAGCAATACGCTCGCGCCGGGCTTGGGCCGGCCGGTGACATAAATACCCTGCAATGCCGGCATCTCGCCCCACAGACGACGGTTGACAGCATCATCACTGTCCAATCGCAGTAGCGGTGAGAATTCTCCGGCCGAGGTCAGGCGAGGAGTGAATAACTCTCCGGTGGCGTGACTGCCCCGCTGTATTCCGCCCTGCAGGAACGACGGCAAAACCTCACTGCGCACCGGCGTCACCGGCAGAATATCGCCCAGCACCGTGTCAACGAAGGCATCATCCAGCATACCCGCCACCAACAGGCCACCGCCACGCTCGGCAACAAAATCCTGCAGCAGGGTCAGTTGTTCATCAGTGAAAAATTCCCGACCAATATCACCCATGATCACAGCGTCATACTGGTACAATTCCTCTGCTGTGTCGGGAAAACCGTCGCTCAGTTCAGTCGGAGTATTGATGCCCTGCCGGTAAAAGCGGCCGGGACCGGTTTGCAGGTACGAGGCCAGACGCAGGCTTTCATCACCTTCGGCGGCGCGGCGGATGAATTTGAATTCGTTACGCGGATGGCCGTCAACATAAAGAATATCCAGCGGCGGACGTTCGCTGTTGTCGACCAGAAACTGGTAGCGGTTGTTTTGCAGGATGATTTCGTCATCCAGCTCATCGACCTGCAATTCGTAAAGAATTGGCTCGCGACGTTCGGGAGAAAGTTCGAGCTCGTATCGGCGACTGCTGCCATCCGGACCCAGCAGAGCGGTACGCGAGGCAACTTCGGTCTCACCATCCATGATACGCAGCCGCACTGAGCGTCCGGCAAAACCCTGCTGGGCCAGGCTGACCTGCACGTCGAAAACCGTGTTATCCAGAATAGTGGTGGCGGCGCTGACTTCGGTGATGCCGATATCGCGCGGTATCTGCGTTTGTCCGACGCCCACCGTGAATATCGGCACCTGATCGGCGGCAAACTCGCGCGCACTGGTCAACGGATCCGCCTCGGCGTTGTCTGCGCCATCACTGATCAGCACCACCGCACTCAACGGCAAACCGCCAAGCTGCTCCCTGACCTGCCGCAATGCCAGATCAAGCCGTGAGGCGTTACCTGTAGCGGACAGGTCGTCGGCTGCGGAAATCCGTCGCAACTGCGTGTTAAAACCGAATGTCCGCACCTGATAACGCTCGGACAGCGGCGCCAGAACGCCGTTTTCAGCATACAACTCTTCGGTGACAGCATCCAGCCGGCGCTGCTGGCCGGGTAAATCAGGAATCTCCATGCTTTGCGAGTCATCAACCAATACTGCCAGATAGGTTTCCTGTGGATTGACCTGCCAGGTAGTGATAACCGGGCGCAACAGCATAAACAGCAAAACCAGGGCAACAAGCGAACGCAGTG
Organism: uncultured Gammaproteobacteria bacterium; assembly: GCA_913058135.1. GTDB lineage: Bacteria > Pseudomonadota > Gammaproteobacteria > Pseudomonadales > Pseudohongiellaceae > Pseudohongiella. The sequence continues at coordinate 407 of CAJXPR010000029.1, read as the reverse complement.
TGATCAGCAACGCTTTCCAACGCCGTGACAGCGGACGGGTCGTCCGGCGGTAGAGTAACCAGACCACGACCGGCAGTGCCAGAAACAAGACCAACGCCAGCAAAGGATGGGGGGCATAGGCAAACGAGAACTGCCCGGCGCGAATCGCTTCTATGGTACTGGCATCTAGAAAAAAACTCATTGTTATGGTGCTGAATCAGTTAATCCACTGTTTCAACTGCGCTCCTGTTCTCTGACAATGCCCGATAATATGCCTCGACCAGACGCCGATACTGATCCGGAATGTCTTCTTCGGAGACAGCGTACAGGCGCCGGGTAATCTGCGCCAGCTCAGCGCGCGCGCGAAGGTCACTCTCCAGCCTGTCTCTTATACACATCTGACGCTGCCGACGATCTACTCTGTGTAG
>CAJXPR010000028.1 GCA_913058135.1 uncultured Gammaproteobacteria bacterium | reverse complement strand
CTACACAGAGTAGATCGTCGGCAGCGTCAGATGTGTATAAGAGACAGGTACATGGATGTGGTGCTATTGGCGAAATAATAAACACGAGAGTGTTCCAGGAACCGACCGATCACCGAAACTACGCGGATATTGTCCGACACACCGGGCACGCCTGGCTTAAGGCAGCAAATACCCCGCACGATCAGGTCAATTTTGACCCCGGACTGGGATGCGCAATATAACTCGCGGATTATCGTGGGATCAGTGAGGGAGTTTATTTTGGCAATTATCCGGGCCGGTTTGCCTTCCAGTGCTGCCTGCTTTTCCTGCTGGATCAGTTGGACCAGACCTTTCATCAGCCGGAACGGCGCGTGCAGTATTACTTCCGGCGATATTTTCTTGCCCATGCCGGTAATCTGCTGAAACACCTTGTGGATGTCCGAGCACACCACCTCGTCGCAGGTCATCAGGCTGTAGTCGGTGTAAAGCAGAGAGTTTTTGCGGTGATAGTTACCGGTTCCCATATGGGCATAGCGTTTCAGACGGCCATTTTCCCGGCGTACAATCAGCAACATTTTGGCGTGTGTCTTGTATCCCATGACGCCGTACACGACCACTGCGCCGGCTTCCTGAAGAATGCTGGCGAACTGGATATTCTCCTCTTCGTCAAAACGTGCCCGCAATTCAATGACAACCGTCACTTCCTTGCCATTACGGGCGGCTTCTGCCAGTGCCTCGACCAACTCTGAGGATTCATTGGTACGGTACAAAGTCTGTTTGATGGAAATCACGCCGGGGTCTTTTGCCGCCTGGCGCGCCCAGTCAATGATCGGGATGAAGGACTGAAAGGGGTGCAGCAGCAACTGGTCCTCTCGGGTCACTGCGGTAAAGATGCAATTACCCTCTTCCAGTGCAGGGGGCGTTCCCGGTGAGAATGGCGGAAAGCGCAATTCCGGCCGGTTGACCATGGCGGTTAGTGCCATCAGGCGCTGCAGATTGACCGGACCGTCCAGGCGGAACAACTCTTCTTCCGTCAAATTGAAACGCTCGAGTAAAAAATCGGTCAATTCAGGAGGGCACCCGGCGCCCACCTCCAGTTTGGCAGCCGCGCCGAAGCGGCGCAGGTGCAGTTCCCCCTGCAGGGCACTGGCAACATCCTCAACCTCGACATTGCTCATTTCCAGATCGGAATTGCGGGTCACCCGAAACTGGTGGCACTCCTTGACCCGCATGCCGGGGAAAAACTCCTCAACATGAGCGTGAATGACCGACGACAGGAAAATGAAATTGTCGCCTTCCGGAATGATATGTGTAGGGATTTTAATCAGCCGTGGCAAGGCTCTGGGTGCAGGAACGATGGCCAGTCCGCTGTCACGACCGAATGCGTCCTTGCCTTCCAGTGACAGAATAAAATTCAGACTTTTGTTAACCAGGCGAGGAAAGGGGTGCGCCGGATCCAGACCTAGCGGGCTGATAACAGGAAGCACTTCGTTGCGAAAATAATCCTGTGTCCAGGCTACCAGGCTGTCGTCCCATTCGTGGCGGTACAGAAAGCGGATATCCTGTTCTGCCATCGCTGGCAGCAACTCTTCATTGAGTATGCGGTACTGTTCCTGCAGGGCCAGCCTCACTTGCTGGTGCAGCTCGCTCAAAACTTCCTGAGGGTACTGGCCATCAGCCCCTGGGCGCTGCCGGCCGAAGCCCAGCTGCTTCTTCAGGCCGGACACCCGTATTTCGTAAAATTCGTCAAGGTTGGAGCTGAAGATAAGCAAAAACATCAATCGTTCCAGCAACGGGTGCTGCTGGTTTTTAGCCTGCTCCAACACGCGCAGGTTGAACTGCATATAACTCAATTCCCGGTTCAGGTAATACTTGCTGTCACCCAGGTCAATGTCCGCCGCAACAGCCGGGCAACCTGACGATTCGGGGAGGGGACTGGCGTCTGCAAGTGTGACTACGGATGGCTTACTGCTGCTCATTGCTCTTACCTTGACGAACACGATCCGGTATTCTATCCCAGCTCGGTGCTGATTACATGGCTTTCAATGTGACAGTTTTTTGAAGTCGCTGGCAGCCTGTTGCTGCCGGCCCGGTACCAGGCTGGATTGTCATCTTACTGTCATATAGTATCGGTATTGTACGGGTGCCGGAGAGTAAGCTCCGCAACAAGCCCGCAAGGAATCTTTTGATATGAAAACAGATGCAGGTGTTCACGGCCACCATATTTCTCAACAGTTTAATCAGGAACTGGAGGAAATTAAGAGCAGTATGCTGGAGATGGGCGGGCTGGTCGAACATCAACTCGGTGACGCGCTGGCCGCGCTGATTTCCGCGGACAGCGAATTGGGTCGCACGGTTCGTGCCAAGGACGACGCGGTCAATGATATGGAGCTCAATATCGATGAGGCCTGCAATCGCATTCTGGCGCGCCGTCAACCGGCCGCCAGCGATCTGCGCCTGGTACTGGGCATTATCAAGGCAACCAACGACCTCGAGCGTATCGGTGATGAAGCGGCGAAAATTGCCCGACTGGCCATTGAGCTGGCCGACCAGGGTGATTCATCAAAGGGTTACGTCGAGATTCGCCATATTGGCGAGCGCGTCCGACACATGGTCAACATGGCGCTCGATGCATTTGCTCGCTACGACGCGGAGGCCGCGCTGGCTGTTGCCCGGGAAGACGTAAGCGTCGATCTTGAGTACGGCACTGCCATGCGCGAGATGATCACTTTCATGATCGAAGACCCGCGCAGTATCACCCGCGTGTTGAATGTGATCTGGGCGCTTCGATCACTGGAACGTGTCGGGGACCATGCCAAGAACATTGCCGAACACGTAGTGTATATGGTCATGGGTGCCGATGTCCGGCATGTGGGGCTGTCCGGCATGGAAGAGCAGGTGAAGGCCGAGCTCAAGTAAGAAGGCTGGCGCAGAATCTTTATTTTCAATTTTGGATCGGTTTGGTCAGCCTTTATCCACAGAGCTGCGCTCTGCGGCTTGGGCGGCTGTAAGTACACGGTCAGCGGGTAACAGGCAGCTAAACTGACTGCCCTCACCAACCTTGCTGCTTACCTCCAGGCGTCCGCCATGTCGCGCCAGTACGTGCTTGACAATGGCCAGGCCGAGCCCGGTGCCACCGGTATCGGTTGAGCGGCTTTCGTCAACCCGATAAAAGCGTTCTGTCAGCCGGGGGATATGCTGGGCCTCAATACCGGGTCCATTGTCAGATACCGTGATTCGCAATCCCTCACTGCTCCTGCTGGCCGACAGGTCGATGGTGCCGCCGGCCTGGGTATACTTGGCGGCATTGATGGCCAGATTGGAGATGGCGCTGTAAAGTTCGTTGATATTGCCGCGGATATAAATGTCCGGATCGCAGTCCAGCCGGAAGTTCTGTTTCTTGTCCTGGGACACCTGTTCGGCATCCTGCTTGATCTCCCGCAGCAAGGATTGCAGCTGTACTGCCGAAAGCTGTCTGGAAGCCGAGCGCGTCTCCAGCTGTGACAGCGTCAACAGGTCGCGAATGATGTTTTCCATACGTTGAGACTGCTGGTACATCTGCTCGATTGGGCGGCCCCAGCGTGACGGAATATTCTGCCTGTCGTCCAGCATGGTTTCCAGGTAGCCGGTGATGACCGTAATGGGTGTGCGCAGCTCATGTGACACATTGCCAACAAAGTCTTTTCTCATCATTTCGAGCCGATAAAGCTGGGAAATGTCGCGCACCAGCATCAAGCGTTCGCCCTCACCAAAACTGGTGATCTGGAATTCCAGCATCAGCGAAGGATTGACAGGTGAACTGAGTTTGAGCGGGCTGTTGAAATGACCCTTATTGTAGTACTCGATAAACTGCGGTTCGCGAATCAGATTGGTAACCGGCTGATTGCGGTCTTTCGGGCTTTGAAAGCCCAGCAGGCGCGAGGCTGCCGGATTCCACCACTCCAGCCCGTTCCTGCTGCTGATCATCACCACGGCCATTTCCAGCGCCGCCGTCGACTCCTGCGCCTTGTCGATGATACTGCGCAGATGAGTCAGGGCATCGCGTTCGCGCCGCTGCAGCAAATAGATACCATCAAAGACAAAACCCCAGATGCCCGGGCCTTCCGGCGGCGGACTGGGTTCGCCGGACTGGTTGTCACGTAGCCAGTTGTAGAGGCGCCGAAGTTGGCGCAGGTGATAGATAAGGTAAACGATGGTGCCTAGCAGCACGATCAGGACCGGGGCGTCGACGAGCCAGCCGACCAGCAACAGGGCCAGAAAGATCAGCGTCAGTCGTCGCAGTGCGGAATGCCATTCGGATAACAAAGGTGAGGCCTTTCTGTAAATGAGTCTGGCGCGACTATAGCGAAAACGGATACGTCAGACCAGCACCGCACGATGCCTTCCGACAGGATGCCCGGCAGATTGGTCCGGGTTCAGTCGGCGCGGGTTGAAAAACGATATCCGGCACCGCGAACAGTCTGGATCAGCCCTGAATAATTGATGCCCGGACCCGATGCAGACGTCAGTGCTTTGCGCAGACGGCCAATATGAACATCAACGGTGCGTTCTTCCAGGTAGACGTTGGCACCCCAGACCTGATCCTGAATATGGTCTCTGGAGAATACTTTCTCCGGGTGAGTCATGAAGAAATTCAGCAGCCGGTATTCGGTAGGCCCCATATCAACCGCATGGTCGTTAAGGGTGACCCGGTGGCTGGCAGGATCCAGTTCCAGATCAAATACGCGTATGGGTTTGTCCCGCAGGTTGCCCGTGCTGCGACGCAACACTGCCTTGATCCTGGCAACCAGTTCGCGTGGCGAAAATGGTTTGGTCACATAATCGTCAACGCCAACGTCGAGACCCTGCACCTTGTTGTCCTCGCTGGTCTTGGCAGTCAGCATGATAATGGGTATGTCTGCTGTCAGTTCCTCGCGCTTGAGTCGACGGGCGAGTTCGATGCCGCTACCGCCGGGCAGCATCCAGTCCAGCAGCACCAGGTCGGGCTTGCGATCTACTATGTTGACATGGGCTTCCAGTGCGGTTTCAGCAGTCATGCTGGAAAATCCGGCGGTGTCCAGAGCAATCCCGATCATGTCGCGGATCGCAGCTTCGTCATCGACAATCAGGATGGTTTGTTCATTGGTCATACCTTGCTACCTTGGCGGTGGATGCTGTAGCGTATTAAATCAATGAAATATTACATTTTCATGACATTTTACTAGCAAAAGGTAGTCAGCATTGCGCTAAAGCGACGATTTATGCGGAATGTGGGGGTCCGGCTTCAGAGTCTTGTGTCAAAGCAACCGGTGACTAAGGTATAATGCGTGTCGCTAAACCCACAAGGTTGCGTCACTACCCACACTGCAGGTTACTCTAGCTGCAGCAAACAAGAAGTTAAGGAGAGACCATGGACAACAAGTCATTTAAAGTTTTGGGCCTTGTCATTGCGCTGGGAGCGCTTGGCATGTCAGCGCAGTCAGCCATCGCCGACGAAGACCGGTTTTACATTGCGCCCGGCGTGCAGTGGATGGATTTTGACAGCGCTCGCCAGTCTGACGACGAGTTCGGTTATACCATCGGTCTCGGTTATGGACTGAGCGACAATCTCGCCCTGGAGCTGAATCACGCCAACCTCAAGATGAACACGCTGGCGGGAATGGAGCGTCTGCGTAGCATCCGTCTGGATGCGATCTACAAACTGGATAATTCTGTTGGTGTGTTATCACCGTATTTCGCGGCAGGCCTGGGCCACACCCATTTCTACTCGAATGACGACACCACAATGAATGCAGGTGCGGGTCTGACCTACCGCTTTAACGATCGTGTTGAATGGCGCGCATCAGCGCGCACCTTCTACGGTTTTGATGACGGCACCTACGACTTCGGCATCGACACCGGTCTGGTGTTCCATCTGGGTGAAGCGCGTTCCAGAGCGCCGGAAGTAGCGCCGACGCCGGCGCCGGCGCCGGCAGCACCCGTTGTTGTGGATACAGACGGTGATGGCGTGCCTGATAATCGTGACGACTGCCCCAATACTCCGCGCACCTATGCCGTGGACGATCGTGGCTGTCCCATCATGATAGAAGAAGTGGCCAGGATCGAGCTGAACGTTGAATTCGCTTTCGACAGCGCAGAAGTACCGGCTGCTTACTTCGACGAAATCCGCCGCGTTGCAGACTTCATGAACGCCAATGAAGACACGGTTGCCAGTCTGGAAGGGCATACTGATAGCGTTGGTTCAGAAGAGTACAATCAGGGCCTGTCAGAGCGCCGCGCAGCTGCTGTCCGCCAGGTACTGATTGATCGGTTCGACATCAGCTCTGCGCGTGTTACGTCGACAGGGTATGGCGAATCGCAGCCGGTTGCCAGCAATGCAACGGCAACAGGCCGCGAACGCAACCGTCGTGTTGAAAGTGTGCTGACTTCAACAGTACAGCGCCCGCAAACGCGCAATTGATGTAACGTTTGGTCTGTAAAAAAACTCCCTGTCGGCCTTTTGGACGGCAGGGAGTTTTTTATTGTCAGGACTGGCATAATACCCAATGGGCATTCAGCCGGAACAATCGGCATGCGCGTTCCGGTTGTGCTTGATGGGCAGAGGATACGAGTTGACAGCTAAAATTTATACCGGACACCGTGCCGATGCCGATTTGTTATGGCGGCGCGTTGAACAACACTGGCCACGTCCACCGCAAATCTGGCAACAATGCCTGCTCGCCCCCGGATCACTGACTCACCGTTTGCAGGGGCTCAGTGACGGCACTTTCAAGGTGAAGGTTCTGGAAGAAGGCTGGGTTAAAGGGAGCAAGCAGACGATTTCCATTTTTGGCGAGCGCAAGGCTGCACAGGTCATGTGGTCACGGCGGGTATTATTGTGCGGGCACGGCCAGCCCTGGGTTGCTGCCCATTCGCTGATACCGTTCAGTAGTGTGCAAGGGTCTTTGCGACAGCTGGTGCGACTGCGTGACCGGCCGCTGGGCGGGTTTCTGTTCCGTCATCCGCAGCTGCAACGGGATGAGCCGGAGCTGGTCCGTTTTTCGGATCATTGGGGGCGGCGTTCGGTTTTTCGTCTTCAGGGTAAATCCCTGCTGGTCGCCGAGTTTTTCCTGCCTGCACTGATTGCCCGCATCCAACATGAACACGGCAACGAATGAGCCAACAGCAACAATAACCGAACAGGAACCAACCATGACTGAGAAAACGATCGCTGGGACACTTGACGGGTTGCGGGTCATCGACCTGACGCGTGTGCTCGGCGGCCCGTACTGTACGCAGGTGCTGGGTGATCATGGCGCCGAGATTATCAAGATCGAGCCACCGCAGGGGGATGAAGTACGTGATTGGGGCCCTCCCTTCCACGAGGGTGATGCCGCCTACTTTATCGGTGTGAACCGCAACAAGCGGGCCATGGCCCTTGATCTGCGGCACGAGGAAGGCAGGCAGTTGCTGCTGCGAATGCTTGAAGATGCCGATGTCCTGCTGGAGAATTACAAACCCGGTACCATGGAAAAATGGGGGCTGGGTTACGAAGATGTCTTGAAGAAACGCTTTCCGCGCCTCATTCACTGTCGCATAAGCGGTTTTGGCAGCGATGGTCCCATGGGCGGGTTTCCGGGTTATGACGCCATCGTGCAGGCCATGGCCGGCTGGTTCAGCGTCAATGGAGAGGCGGGCAGCAGTCCCACCCGGCTGGGTGTGGCCATGGTGGACATGGGGACCGGTCTGTACTCTGCCATCGCCGTGCTGATGGCGGTCCACGAGCGCCAGCGTTCCGGTCTTGGTCAATACATTGACATGACACTCTATGACTGCGCGGTGTCGTTGATGCACCCGCATATAGTTAATTACAACATGTCCGGACAAATACCAGTCGCAACCGGCAATGCGCATCCCAATATCAGCCCCTATGAAACCTTCCGGACACAAACTGTCGATATTTTTATCGGTGCCGGCAACAATCGGGCCTTCGGGAAATTATGTGAAGAAATCGGGGCGCCCGAACTTGCTGCCGATGTCCGATTTGTCAATAACTCAGACCGGGTCAAGGCCCGGGAAGCGCTGAAGGCAGAAATTGAATCACGGCTCATGAAAATTGACGGCAGTGAATTGTGCCAGCGTTTGCTCTCTGCGGGCTTGCCGGCAGGGCCTATCTACAATACCGCGCAGGTAGTTGACCATCCGCATACGGCGCATCGGCAGATGAACATGGAGAAAGACTGGTACAAAATGACCGGCATTCCCATCAAGTTTTCGCGAACGCCGGGACGACTCGAGCGTCTGCCTCCCAAATTTGCTGAGCATAACCGTGAAATCCTGGCAGAGTTGGGCATTGTCGACGATGAATTCGATGGCCTGGTGGCCAGGGGAATTGTTCCGACCAGGCGTGGTTAGGCCGGACTGCTTTGGCTCGAGGCTGTGTTAACCCGGCTCAAGGCTGTTAACCTGGCTCAAGGCTGTTAACCCGGCTCAAGGCTGTACACCGTCATGGTCACATTGTCCATGCGGACGGCCTTGCCGTCTTGCAGAGCAGGACGGAATTGCAGGTCCTGTAGCCCGTCACGACCACGAATGCGTGCGGCGGTAGTGTCGGGTGTGGCAGCCGTGACCTGAATGCGATCAGCCTGGCCATTAACGCCGATACTGAAATTCAGGGTGGCGCTGACACCGGCTGCCTCACTCATCAGCGAACTGCCAGGCACTGCCTGGTAACGCAGTCCGGGGATGCCATTGTGGACCAGCGCCGTGGCCGGGATTTCTACGGGACCCTCCGATGGTCTGCAGGCGTCTCCGCTCACATCGAGCTGACTGGAGAATGTCGGCAACGGTAACAGCATCGGGCAGGAGAATGCCCGGTTAAGGTCGCTGGCGCTGTAACCTGCCTGCAGGAACAGCTCCCAGGCCCGCTGGTAATAACTGTTGGCAGAGCCGGTGCTGCTCTGACCCCTGTCCGGACCAGCCATGACGCCAATTCGCAGCTCATATTGTTGGCGTAACAATACCGAATCACCCAGGTATAGCTGGACCATGGCCGCGGCCTCCGGATCGGCATTGTCCAGGTCGCCTGCTTCCTTGTCAGCAGGCGGCAGCACTGAGGCCAGCTCATTGATCAGTACGTAGTGCCGCATCATGGCTGAGCGATGTGAACGCTCGACAATGGTGCTGGTCCGCGCCCCATAGGCCGCTTCGATGTCCTGGATACTGGTCAGTCGCTGGGTCGGGCGCAGATTGTTGCTTTGCAGGCCTTCCGTGCGATTAATCAGCTGGCGACTGGTGTCAGAGCCATCAATAATGCCCAGCGCGATGTAAAGTTCCGCCAGCGCATGATCGTAAACCATGGTCTGCAGTACCGCTGGCTCTGCCCCGGAATCCCGCGCCATGGCCAGTGCAGACTCTTCAAGGTCTCTTAGCTGGAACAGGTAGGCCGCTTCCTGCTGGCGCGGTCCGCGACTCAAAAGAAGTCGCGTCCAGTCCCTCATCACTTTGATATTGTTTATTTTTTCGCTGTCTGTCAGGGTGTTGGAACGCTCCAGCAACCATGACAGGTATTGCAGACGGTCCTGCATGCCCGGCCAGTTTTGCTGTGCCGCCATGATTGACAGTTGCCGGTGCACAAGCGCAATCTGCCCATCAGTGTACAAGCCATCCGTGACACGAAGGATCTGAATCTGCTGCTCGACGATGTCACTCGCTTCCCGGAGCTCACCCACCGATATCAGTGCTTCGCTCAGACCATTCATGGCGTTTAACAGGCCCGGATCATACTGACCCTGCCGGCTTTGCATGTCTGCCACACGTTCCCGAAGGATATTCAGTTGTTCAACCTGGGCAGCCAGGGATGAGACTGGCAGGGCTGATTCTTCCGGTATGGTATCTGCGCCAGCAGCTGCGCCGGCGAACAGCAGCACACAGGTCGACAACACCAGCAATACATCGCGGAGCGATGCGCTTAATCCGCGCCCGCCGGGCTTTTGACTGACTTCCCCAGGACGGTGTAATAACCTCATTTCCCCTCCCTCCCACAGATATTGTTTGAGGCGACGGTTGCAGGCATTTTGACAACCCTGTTCTTATCGTCATCGTCAATGTGGGTAGTCTTTGAGTATATACAAAATCCGGCAGCAAAAAAGCGATTCCGTGCCGGCAAGGATGGATGCTGCTATTGACTTGTGGTCGGCGATTACTTAGATTGCGCATTCCACTAAATGTTGCATGAATTTATGACCTGTACACCCGTCAATCTGTTTGCTCTGGCACTGCCCGCGTCTGCGGCAGCTGCACGCCGTGCGCGTGCGGCGGCACTGTGCTGCGCCAGCGTAACAGAGCTTGATGGTGAGGGTACTGCTCAACTGAACTAAAGAAACAGTTTACAAACCAATCAAAAACCTCTGTGCGCCGCTGGCCACAGAGGTTTTTTTTTGCCTGCTTTTTAAGGTGTGTCGTTAACAGAGAAGAAAAAACGAGGTGATTATGGACGTAATGCAGATAGAGGATTCGATGGGGCTGACGGTATGCAAACGTCAGCCACTGGTTATTGAACGGGGCGAAGGCGCGTTCGTCTGGGACCAGTACGGTAACGAATTGCTGGATTTTACCTCCGGCTGGGGTGTTACCTGCCTGGGGCACGCCCATCCAGTGATGTTAGCGGCGCTGGCAGCGCAGGCCGGACGCATTATGCAAAACCCGAATTCGGGTTTCACCTATTCGCCTGCGCGCGCCCGCCTCCTGCTGGAATTGCAGCAGGTGCTCCCCGCCGGTCTGCAGCGTGTCTATTTCGCCAACAGCGGTGCTGAAGCCAACGATGCCGCGTTGAAACTGGCTCGCAAGATCACCGGCAGGCAGCGCGTTCTGGCCGTGCATGGAGCATTTCATGGTCGTACGCTGGCAACATTGTCAGTGTCCGGAAATGCCGGCAATAGTGCCCGTTTCCTGCCAAGCGTCCCTGGTAATGAATTCGCCGACGTCAATGAGCTTGCTGCCATGGTCAGCGCCGATATTGCCGCTGTCATCATTGAGCCGATTCAGGGTGAAGGCGGGGTCAGGGCCGTGCCAGAGGAGCTTCTGCAGCAGTTACAGCAGCGTTGCCGCGAGCACGGAGCGTTACTGATCATTGATGAGGTGCAAACCGGGTTTTGCCGTACCGGCGACTTTTTCGCGATCACTGCCTCGGGTGTGACGCCGGACATCATGACCATGGGCAAGGGTATTGCTGGGGGGCTGCCGTTCGCGGCATTCGCGATGACCGAAGCGTTGGCCGGCGCCGTGCAACCGGGAGATCACGGTGGCACCTATTGTGGCAACCCGCTTTCCTGCGCCGTGGCCGCTGCCGTTATCGGGCACCTGCGCGAACAACAGGTAAGTGACCACGTGAAAGTGCTTGGCTTGAGCATGCTGCAGGACCTGAACACGTTGCAGCAGAAGTTCCCGGACATTGTCTGTGAGGTAAGAGGTCGAGGCTTTATGCTGGCACTGGTTCTGCATGATGATGGTCAGGTGTGGCCGCTGACGGAAGCCTGTGCCCGGCAGGGACTCATGGTAACGCCGACCCGGAATGCGGTGGTGCGTTTGCTCCCGGAATTATTGCTGACCGAGACTGAGTGGCAGCTGGGTTTGTCCCGGCTGCAGGCAGCGTTGCTTCAGTTGCGCGCACAGAGCGAGCAGGCGCAATGTGCATGAGCTTCATCACAGGTTGTGAGTCGGGCTGCTGGTAAGCTAGTATGCAGAGAATCCTGGTCCCCGAAGTTGACTGTAAAGAGGTATTATTATGAAGAATAACAAGATGTTGCTGGCCAAGCGTCCGGTCGGTGAGCCCGGTGATGACTGTTTCCACCTGGTGCAGGAGGATGTCCCCGAACTGCAGGATGGGCAGATTCTGATCAAGGTTATCTGGCTGTCGCTGGATCCCTATATGCGCGGCCGTATGAATGACGTCAAGTCCTACGCACAGCCGTTGCAGGTGGGCGATGTCATCACCGGCGAGTCCGCGGGAGTAGTCATTGACTCAAGGTCGTCGCGCTTTCAGGTGGGTGACCATGTGACTGCCCATATGGGTTGGCAAACCATGATTGTGGCTGACGATGACGAGCCCAGATTGATGAAAGTGGATCTCAAAAACGGTACCTTGTCAGCGCATCTGGGCGTGGTCGGCATGCCGGGACGTACAGCGTTTTTCGGGCTGACAGAAGTTGGCAAGCCGCAGGCCGGCGAAACGCTGGTCGTTGCTGCGGCGTCGGGTGCCGTTGGTTCCGTCGTGGGGCAACTGGCAAAAATCCTGGGTCTGCGTGCCGTAGGTATAGCAGGCGGTGAGGAGAAGTGCCGTTATGTGAAGGAAGAGCTCGGCTTTGATGACTGTCTGGATTACAAAAGCGGGGATCTCGCCAGCAAGCTCAAAGCGGCATGTCCTGATGGCATCGATATTTACTTCGAGAATGTCGGCGGCGATGTGACCAGAGCGGTTGCACCGCTGCTCAACAAGGGCGCGCGCGTGCCCATTTGTGGTTATATTTCCAACTATAACGATGCTGACATCACCCAGGCAGAAACGCCATTCCATATTCTGAAAGCTTTGGACGATGTTCCTGAACATCGTTTCTTTGTTGTCACCGAGTGGCAGGATCGCTGGCCCGAAGCCACGGAGAAACTGGGCGCCTGGGTTAACGCCGGTAAAATCAGGTACCGCGAATCGGTAGGTGAGGGGCTGGAGAATGCCCCTGAATTGTTCCGTGGTCTGCTGCGCGGACGCAACTTCGGCAAACAACTGGTAAAAATAGCGGACGAGTAAATTATGCCGGAAGCACAGCAATCAACATTGGATGTCGGGCAACTGTTCGCGCTGGCGGGCAAAACTGCTCTGGTCACCGGCGGTAGCAGCGGCCTGGGTCTGATTATGGCCGAGACCCTGTTGCGGGCAGGCGTAAGAGTGGTGATCGCTTCGCGCAAACAGGACAAGTGTGACGAGGCGCTGGCGCAATTGCAGCCCCTGGGTGACTGCCAGGCTCTGGCTGCCGATGTCACTCAGGCTGCTGACCGGCAGCGCCTGCGTGACTTCCTGCAACAGCAGTTTGGCAAAGAAGGATTAGCCATTCTGGTCAACAATGCCGGCGCCAACTGGGGCGCCAACATTGAGGACTATCCTGATGAGGCCTTCGCCAAAGTCATGTCCACCAATGTTAACGCGGTATTTTCCCTGACTCGCGATCTGTTGCCACTGCTATCCCGGGCCGCGTCTGCGCAGGACCCCGCGCGAGTGATCAATATCGGTTCCATGGATGGTCTGCAGGTGCCCATCGTGCAGCGTGTGCCAACGTTTGCGTACTCGGCTAGCAAGGCGGCACTGCATCATCTGACGCGCACGCTGGCGGTGGATCTGGGTCCCCGTCACATCACTGTCAATGCTGTGGCGCCCGGTTTTTTCCAGTCCCGTATGACCGATTATGTATTGCGCGAGTTTGGTGATGATATTGCTGCCGACAGCCCTCTGGGGCGAGCCGGGCAACCGGAGGAGATTGCTGGTGTGCTGGTATATCTGGCTTCCCGGGCGGGCGCCTACACCAACGGCACAGTCATTCCGGTGGACGGTGGCACTCATATCAGTAAAGGCACGCGTCCGTGGATGACGGATGGCTGAGTCTGGTCACCTGAGGGAGGCCGGGTTGATGACAGGCATTTGCGTCGCTTTGCTTCGCTGTTATAATGCCGCAAAGGAAAATTCATGGAAATTATAATCGGGCGTTTGCCTGTCAGTGGCAGCACGGTTTTTTTACCGGTGTTGAGGCCGCATCACAGAAGAGGGGAGTGACATGAGTTTATTCGATCTTAGCGGCAAAGTGGCCCTGATCACCGGCTCAACCAAGGGCATAGGTCTGGCGATTGCCACACATATGGCCGAGGCCGGCGCCAAGGTGGTGATCTCCAGCCGTAATCAGGATGCCTGTGATGAGGTCGCTGCCAACATCAATGACAATGGCGGCGAAGCACTCGCAGTAGCCTGCAACATCAATTACAAAGAGCAGCTCAAGGCACTCGTTGACGCTACCATCAAGCGCTATGGCAAGATTGATATTCTGGTCATCAACGCCGCGCTCAACCCGTTTTATGGTCCGTCTCAGGATATTCCTGACGAGGCTTTCGACAAGATCATGAACTCCAATATCGGCAGTGCGCATCGACTGTGCCAACTTGTGCTGCCCGGTATGGCCGAAAACGGTGGCGGTGCGGTGATTATTGTGTCCTCCATCGCAGGCCTGAAAGGCACTGATGTACTGGGTGCCTACGGTATATCCAAGGCTGCAGACATGCAGATTGCGCGTAATCTGGCGGTCGAATGGGGGCCCAAAAACATCCGCGTCAACTGCATCGCCCCGGGCCTGATACGGACCGATTTTGCCAAAGCGCTGTGGGAAAATCCGGAAACTTACAAGGCCACAGTATCCAAGTATCCGCTGCGCCGTATCGGTGAGCCGGATGAGATTGCCGGTGCGGCAATCTACCTGGCATCGGATGCCGGCAGTTTTACCACCGGGCAAACACTGGTTGTTGATGGTGGTGGCACCATCACTGGTTAACGGCGGCCGAGTTGCTGACAATATGATCACACCTAAAACCATGAAGACCATCATGAGGAATCGCGAATGAATCTGGGACTGTCCGAAGAAATGCAAAAAGTGCGCGAGAAGATTCGCGAGTTTGTTGAAGTCGACGTTGCTGCGGTGGAGAAGGAATACCATGATGAAGTCAGCGTAGGTGATCGCTGGTCTCACACGCCCAGGCAGGACGAGATCATGGAAAGCCTCAAGGCCAAGGCAAAAACCCTGGGGTTGTGGAACTTTTTCCTGCCCAAAAGTCAGGGCGGTGCCGGTATCAGTAACCTGGAATACGCGCACCTGGCTGAAATCATGGGGCGCAGCCGCCTGGCCTCCGAAGCATTCAACTGTAGCGCGCCAGATACCGGCAACATGGAAGTGCTTGAGCGTTATGGTTCTGAAGAACAGAAGGAGCAATGGCTGAAGCCTTTGCTGGCCGGTAAGATACGCTCTGCATTTGCCATGACCGAACCAGACGTAGCCTCATCGGATGCGACGAATATAGCGACCCGTGCGGTGCTCGACGGCGACGAATGGGTCATCAACGGTGAGAAGTTCTACATCTCCGGTGCGGGCGATGCGCGTTGCAAGATCATGATCGTCATGGTGGTCACCGACCCGGAAGCGCCCAAGCACAACCGACAGTCACAGATTCTGGTGCCGATGGACACGCCCGGCGTGGATGTCCTGCGACCGATGGAAGTATTCGGCAAGGATGACGCGCCGCACGGACATATGCATATTCGTTTCAGCAATGTGCGGGTGCCAAAAGAAAATATCATTCTCGGCAGAGGCCGCGGCTTCGAGATTTCACAGGGGCGATTAGGGCCAGGTCGCATTCACCATTGCATGCGCTCTA
Organism: uncultured Gammaproteobacteria bacterium; assembly: GCA_913058135.1. Classification (GTDB taxonomy): domain Bacteria; phylum Pseudomonadota; class Gammaproteobacteria; order Pseudomonadales; family Pseudohongiellaceae; genus Pseudohongiella. Next base: position 18,938 of record CAJXPR010000028.1, on the reverse strand, counting down.
TTGGTGCCGCAGAACGCGCCCTTGACCTGATGTGCACAAGAGCGCTGAGCCGTGAAGCCTTCGGCAAGCCGCTGGCGGAACTGGGCGGCAACTATGATGTGATAGCTGACAGCCGCATTGAGATCGAAATGTGCCGGCTGCTGGTGTTCAAGGCCGCCTATCTGATGGATACCATCGGCAACAAGGCAGCTCGCGATGCCATCTCACAGATCAAGGTGGCCGTACCGAATATGGCATTGCGGGTCATTGACCGCGCTATCCAGATGCACGGCGCTACCGGTGTGTCCCAGGACACACCCCTTGCAGCATTGTGGACCTCGCAGCGAACCCTGCGTCTGGCCGACGGTCCTGACGAGGTGCATCGTCGGGTCGTGGCTCGCAAAGAGCTGGCGCGTTTCGCCTGAAGCACTGACAGCCTTGAGCCAAAGACAGCCCTGGGGCTGTAGCAGCAAGGAAGGGGCGCACGCCGGATGATCCGGCGTGCGCCCCTTCGCGTATATCCAGCACCCAAAATCAGAGATTTGCGCCTTGAAAATAGCCATCGTAGGGACCGGTATTGCCGGACTCACCGCCGCCTACAAACTGCACCGCCAGCATGACGTTACCGTGTACGAAGCTGCAGACCGCCTGGGCGGCCACACCGCCACAATTGACGTCTGCGTTGATGGCCGTCAGCATGCCATCGACACTGGATTTATCGTCTTCAATGACTGGACATACCCCCAATTCATCACCCTGATGAACGAACTGGGCATCCAGTGGCGTGAGTCCGACATGAGTTTTGGTGTCAGCTGTCAGACCACCGGGCTGGAGTATGCCGGTGTCACTGGCCGATTCGCCATGTACAACAGCCTGTTTGCACAACGCAGAAATCTGCTGTCGCCGACATATATCGGCATGCTGCTGGACATTCTGCGTTTCAACAAACACGCTACCAGCGACTTTGAGAACAACTGTATTCCTGATCTGCAATTGCAGCACTATGTCAAAAAGCTCGGATTGAGTGACAGATTCCGGGACTACTATCTGGTCCCGATGGCATCTGCGATCTGGTCTACGCCGTTTCAGCGCATGCTGGAGTTTCCGGTCCGCTTTATGGTGCCGTTCATGGTTCGCCACGGTTTGCTGAACGTCCATAACCGTCCCCGCTGGCGTACGCTGGTGGGAGGATCAGGCGCCTATCTGGCGCCGATGAGTGCAGGTTTTGCGGATCGTATCCGGCTGTCAACACCGGTTACCGGGATTGAACGCCAGCCCGACCATGTGAAGGTGTTTGCAGACGGCGAGGTTGAGCAGTTTGATCAGGTCATACTGGCCTGCCACAGCGATCAAAGCCTGGCTCTGTTACGGGACGCCAGTGCCGATGAAACCGATGTGTTGGCGGCAGTGCGATACCAGGCCAATGATGTGGTGCTGCACACTGACGTCTCGGTTATGCCTGCCAACAGACGGGCCTGGGCAAGCTGGAACTATTTTCTGACGGAAGACCGACACGGATTGCCACGTGTGACCTATGACATGAACCGACTGATGGGCATCGACAGCGACAGCCGTTTTCTGGTCAGCCTAAATGACAGTGATCGGATCGATCCTGCCAGAGTATTGGGGCAGTTCAATTACGCCCATCCGGTATTCACCACGGAAGCGGCTCACGCGCAGACACGATGGTCTGTGGTTAACGGAGTGCAGCGCACCTGGTTCTGTGGTGCGTGGTGGGGCAAAGGTTTTCACGAAGACGGCGTGGTCAGTGCACTGCGCGTATCAGAGGCGCTGGCCTGAACCCTGCAAACGGTATCAGGCCAGCCGGTATCAGGTCAGATTGCCGGTCGTATTTGACCAGCGCTCGGCCGGCAAGTCACGTCGGTACAGTTCCTGCACTGCCAATGTTTCCAGATCCAACAGCATAAGGCGCAGGTACGAAGCACGTTCATTGCTGCCCGTCGTCTGGCCTACGGTCATCAGAATGCCCGCATCCAGTGGCGACCACTGCAGGTCCAGTATGCGTTCATCGGTAGTGAACGCGACCCAGGGCTCCGCGTTTGTCATCGCCGGGCGCAGATTGAGGCTGGCGATTCCGTCCCGGTAATCGACGTAAGCCAGTAACTGGCCGTCAGGTGTCAGCAGGGACTGCTGACCCGGCATCACCGGATTGCCCTGATCCCTGCCAGCATCGGGCGCAGTTTGCCATGCCGGCAAGGCAGTGTCCGGGGCGTAGCCCAGTTGGGAGATCGGCAAGCGAGCGTCATCGCCCTGGGCCAGGCCTGTCGGAAACGTTGAAACGTCCGCGTTATGACTGGCTAACGGTTCGGCGTTGCTGATAATCCGGTCAAGCAGTGGCTGCGGGCGCTCGACTGCGTTACTGCTCATGGTTGGCAGTAGCGCCATCGCTGGCATAGGCGCCCTGTCAATGGACGCGCCATCATCTGTGACGCGTATGATCATTGCCAGTGCCAGTATAAAACTGGCAGCGATACTGGGCGACCAGCGCTTCAGCCAGGTAGTATCAGGTGCTGCGGAAAGAGTTCGCTGTTGCGGGCGGGCGCTACCCTGCGCCTTGATCGCTCGGGGTGCCTGCGTTAGACGATAACCGCGTTTGGGGATTGTCTGAATCAGATTGGTGCGATTATCACCATCAGGTGTTAATAATCGGCGCAAATCCGAGACAGCACGGGTCAGCGAGTTTTCATTGACCACAACACGCGGCCACAAGGTATTGATGATTTCGTCACGCGTGACCACGGCATCTGCTGACGCCGCCAGCAGACACAGCAGGCGCATCAGCCTGGGTTCCAGTTGCCGGTTGTCATTTTCATTGACCCGATGCCGTATCAGATTGCGCATGGGGAAAACCTGCCAGCAATCGAGCTCAAACGCGTAGCTGCTCCGCAATGTTATGTATGACAGTCCGCCATTTATGTCGGTGTGCGGAGCGGTGGCTGCGGGTGTCTCTTCGCTCATGGCTACCTTTTCGCTCACGGCTGCTTCTTCGCTCACGGCTGCTTCCTCGCTCACGGCTGCTTCCTCGTCTCTGTCATTCATGGCTGCTTCGTTCCTGCTCAAGCCATGATTGCATGATCTCAGTTTACTAAGACCGGTTATCTCTAAAAAAGTGCCTGCTTCACGTTTTCTGGATGTTTTTTTCCGCTTTCCTTCAGGTATATGGCGTTGGTAGCACTTATCTTCAAGTCCGTTGCAAGGCAGTGCTGACAACAGCAAAGCACAACAACTTGATCTGGAGGTAGATGGTCATGACAGTCAATAAAAGTTTCACACATTTTATCCGCAACAGGCTCAGCAAAACCCTCGTGGTGGCGGCGCTTGTCGCCACTGCAATCGGTTCGACAGCCGTCATACAAAGCACGCAGGCCCAGGCGCCGGCGTCTTACGATAACAGTATGCCCTCGCTGGCGCCTATGCTGGAAGCCGTTACGCCGGCAGTAGTCAACATTTCAGTGACCCGCGTACAACAGATGCCGGATGTTTTCGGCTTCCGGGGCAATGGCCAGCAGCCGCCGGTCAGGCGCTCGCGAGGCGCCGGGTCGGGCGTGGTAGTGGACAGCGAGGAAGGCTATATCATCACCAACCATCATGTGGTTGCGGGCGCGGATACCATTAACGTTGGCCTGTTGGACGGCCGTGTGCTCGAGGCCGAATTAATTGGCAGTGATGAGCAGACCGACATTGCCCTGCTGCAGGTAACGGCTGATCGTTTGACGGCCATCGAGCTGGCTGATGCCAGGCGTATGCGCATTGGTGACTATGTTGTTGCTATCGGCAACCCGTTCGGCATCGGTCAGACTGTGACGTCCGGCATCATCAGTGCGCTGGGGCGAGCGGGCATCAACAATGACAACTATGAGGACTTTATCCAGACCGACGCGGCAATCAACGTGGGTAATTCCGGCGGCGCGCTGGTGGATCTGCAGGGGCGACTGGTCGGTATCAATACGGCCATCATCTCCGGTTCGGGTACAAGTTCAGGCGTCGGTTTCGCCGTGCCGGTTGATATGCTCGAGGCGGTCATGACGCATCTTGAGCGCGATGGCATGGTGCGCCGTGGTCAGCTCGGCGTCATTATCCGCGACCACACGCCGCTGGTTGAGGAAACCTTGAAACTGGGCGCTGAGCAGGGTGCCCTGATTACCCAGGTGATGCCGGATTCTGTAGCGGAACAGGTGGGCTTGCAGGTATCTGATCTGGTTGTTGCCATTAATGGTGAACCGATCTCCAGCAGCCGCGAGCTGCGCAACGCCGTTGGTCTTGCCGGTGTGGATCAGGTACTTGAGCTCGGCGTGCTGCGCAATGGTGAGCGGACTACCGTCGATGCGCTGATTGTTGACAGTGACGACCTGCCTGCCGTTGCTGCCAATGCCGAAGACAGCTCTGGCCGCCGTGCGGACGAATCGAATTTCCTGGGTGCTCAGCTGCTGGATGCTGGCGGTTCAGGTGTTGCGGTGGCCGAAGTTGCCCAGCGTAGCCCAGCCTGGGCCGCTGGCCTGCAGCCGGGCGATGTTATCGAAGAGGTCAATCGTCAGCCGGTAGATACGCTGCGTGATTTTAACCAAGTGTTGAATGAGGAAGCCAGAGTGGTTGCTCTGGGTGTAGTGAGGGACGGACAGAAGTTGCTGGTTATTGTGTCCTGAGCCCTCTTTTGCCGACCTGCCGCCCCGGCAGGTCGGTTTTTTTTCCGCATTTTATGGTCCTTGACTGACGCATGCGCCAGGCACGAGGCTTGCAAATTCCCGGTGACATGGTATTTTCGTGGCAAATCCCAATGTCCACGGAATGTCGTATTTTGCCAGTCACCGCAAAACTCCGCCTGTTAACATTTTACCGTCGCCTGTCCTGTCTGGTCTTTCTTCTGCTGGCAATGTCGCCAATGCGCGCGCTGGCTGACGATGCGCCCTATTCCACAGTACTGCTCGAAGAGGGTGTGCAGCCGGCCTTTCACCAGCTGCCAGGTCAATTACCGGCGCCTCTTGTAACATCTGATTTTGCGGACTTCAGTATCTACAAGAACTGGTTGCAGCAAGAAGTCACCGAACAGGAAATACCCGGTGTTGCGTTCGCCATCGTCTCTTCGTCGGATATTCTGGATCTGCAGACGTATGGTGTGCGCAATATTCAGGAAGACGACGCGGTTGATGACAATACGGTTTTCCGTATCGCCTCGGTTTCCAAAACCTTCGCCGGTACCGTTGCTTCGCAACTGGTCAACAGTAATATTTCGACCTGGGATGAGCCCCTCTCGGCGACGCTGCCCTATAATATCGGGACGGGTGCCGCTACCAGTCAGATGACCTTGCGCCATGTTCTCAGTCACACCACCGGACTGATGCCGCATGCATTTTCCAATATGCTCGATGCGGGTGTGGCCTACGAGAAAATTCAGGAAAAGTTTCACGAAATACCTACCGTTTGCGCGCCGGGGCAATGTTACGGCTACCAGAATGTGGTGTTTTCACTGGTCGCGGATGTCGTACAGGCCAGTTTGCGTACGACGTATGATGACTTTGTGGTGGAAAACATATTCCTGCCGCTGGGCATGACGCAGGCCTCAATGGGCTATGAGGCTTTCCGCGACAACCCCAATGCCAGTGCGCCGCATCAGTACGGGCGTGGTGGCTGGCGCCTGAGTTCGGTCAATACTGCGTACTACACCACGGGTCCGGCTGCCGGCGTCAACGCCACGATTCTGGACATGGTGCGCTGGGCACAGGCCAATCTCGGCGGCAGCCCCGATGTCCTGCCTCGCTCCTTGCTCGACATGCAGCACACACCGGTGGTGGAGACACCGCGCGGCAATTACTTTAATCGCTGGCCCAAGGTAACCAAGGCCTGGTACGGACTGGGGTGGCGCATTCTGGATTACGATGGCATGCGGGTTATACACCATGGCGGTGGCGTGCGTGGTTACCGCTCCGAAATCGTGCTGGTGCCCGCCTATGATATTGCCCTGGTGGTCATGTTCAATGCTGAAACCCGCCTGGCCAATGAGGTGGTGCCGCATTTTCTGGATAACCTTCAGGCCAACATCAACGCCCTGTAACGTGAGATAGTTATGAATGACACCATCGCCTTATTAAAGTCGCATCGCAGCATCCGCAAATTCAAGGAGCAGGCACTGCCTGAGGGGCTGCTTGCAGAGATCCTGCAAGCTGGCCAGAGCGCCGCGACGTCGAGCTTCCTGCAGGGCGCCACGGTAATTCGCGTGCGCAAGCCGGAGAGCAGGGCACAACTGGCTGCTTTTGCCGGTAACCAGCCGTATGTGGAGAAAGCGGCTGAATTTCTGGTGTTTTGCGCCGACGTACGCCGCGCCGGAAATTGCTGTGTCAAATATGACAAACCTTTTTCCGGAGACTACACAGAGCATTTCATCATAGCCACTGTTGATGCGGCCCTGATGGCCCAGAATACTGTAGTCGCCGCCGAAGCAGCGGGCCTGGGGATCTGTTATATCGGTGGTCTGCGCAACAATCCGCGACAGGTGTCTGACCTGCTGCAATTACCCAAGGGCGTTTACCCGGTGTTCGGCTTGTGTCTGGGTTATCCGGATCAGGATCCTGAGGTGAAACCGCGCCTGCCATTGTCCGTCATTGTCAAGGAAGAGATTTACGATGACAGTCAGGATGCCGCAGTCATTGACGAGTATGATGAACGTATCCGCGAATATTACCGCACCCGGACGGGCGGCGGTCACGGAGTGTGCTGGAGTGAGCAGGTGGCGGTCCTGCTCAGCGAGAAAGCCCGACCGCATATGCGGGGCTTTCTGGCCGAGCAGGGTTTTGACTTCAAATAACCCTGATCGACCGCAACTGCTCGATGTCTGCTTTTGAATAGCCCAGTTCCTGCATGATCTGGTCAGTGTGCTCTCCCAGCAGCGGCGCGCGATGCCTCACCGCAGTCGGGTTGGCGGACAGGCTGAACGGCGTCGTCATAACCGGCGCAGCCTTGCCGGCGCCCGGGTAGTCCAGATGCCTGAACATGCCGCGTGCGGCTACGTGCGGATCGTCCAGCACCTGTTGCGGTGACATGACCGGTCCTGCCGGAATGCGGGCCGCTTCCATCTCGGCCAGCACTTCGGCTGAGCTGCGCTCGGCGCACCAGCGTGCCAGGCGCTCGCTGATCAGCTCACCGTTATCACCACGGCTAATGTCGTCTTTGAAGCGCGGATCGTCGAGCCACTCGGGTTCTCCCATCAGCGCTACCCAGCGCTCGAACAGGGGGCCACCCACGGACTGGATCAGCACCCAGCCGTCGCGAGTCCTGAAGGTGTCGGCCGGGCCAGATGTCTGCGAACGGTTCAGCGTTGCGGTGCGATTACGGTCAATCATGGCCTGCTCGATGAGGGTGCCGTTCATCATGGTCAGTGCCGTGTTGAACAGCGATGCTTCTACCACTTGGCCTTTGCCGGTTTTCTGCCGTTCGAACAGTGCCGCCATGGTGCCCACGGCACTGAGGCTGGCCGTGCCAAAGTCGATAAAAGGCGCGTAGGATTTGACCGGTTGCTCCGGTGTGCCGGACATATACATGGCGCCCGACATGGCCTGGCCCAGGCCGTCGAAGCCGACGCGATTGCTGTACGGGCCGCCGGTACCGAAGGCGGAAATCATGGTCAGAATGATATCGGGCTTGATCGCCGTCAGGCTATCGTAGTCCAGGCCCATGGCATGCAGGGTATCCGGTGGCAGGTTGGCCACCACCACATCGGCGCTGGCCACCAGTTTCTTGACCACTTCACGGCCTTCGGGTTTCATCGGGTTCAGCGTCATGCCCAGCTTGTTGCGGCCCATCTGCATGAACAGGGCGCCGTCGCCGGTGTCACTGACCGGGGAGAGGAAGCGGTCTTCGCTACCCTGGACCTTTTCTATGCGGATGACTTCCGCACCCATGTCGCTCAGCAGGCTGGCGCAAAACGGCCCTGCAATATAGCGCCCAAAATCCAGTACCCGGATACCCTCAAGAACGTTGCTCATCAGTGTCTGTTGCTCCGCGAATTTGATCTGCCCGGATTCTATCATAGCTGGCACGGACGGGTGCGGTTCGCCGAATTTACCATCGCAGCGCCGCTTCTGTTACTCTTCTGACTTCGATTCGACGTATCTTGAAGGTGACTATCATGAAATCGCTGAAATCTCTTGCCATCATCGTTGCTGTCGCGCTGAGTGCCGGTCAGGTACAGGCGGCGGAAAATCCAGGTTATGAATTTGATCCCGGGCGCAGCCAGGGCGGCATCGGCAAGTTCTACATGGGCCGCGAGATTTCCGGCGTCATGGGGCACCAGGCCGCCGGATGGCTGGAGCGCGAACAGCGTACGCACGAAGAGATGCCCGATGAAGTGGTCGCCAATATGGGGCTGGAACCCGATGATGTGGTGGCAGACATCGGTGCTGGCACCGGTTACTTCACGTTTCGCATGGCGCCGCTGGTGCCTGAGGGAAGGGTGCTGGCAACGGACATTCAGCCGGAGATGCTGGCGCTACTGGAGCAGCGCAAGGCCGAGTTGGGCATCAGCAATGTTGAACCGGTGTTAGGCCAGATAGACGACCCGGGGTTGCCGGAGAACAGCGTTGATGTGGTATTGCTGGTGGATGCCTATCACGAGTTCTCCCATCCCTTCGAAATGATGGACGGCATCAACGATGCCCTCAAACCGGGCGGGCGCGTTATCCTTCTCGAGTATCGTGCAGAGGATGACAGCGTGCCCATCAGACCGCTGCACAAAATGAGTGAAGAGCAGGTTGTGCGGGAAATGAGCGTGTTCGGATTGAACTGGGACGACACCCTGGACTTCCTGCCCTGGCAGCACATGATGATTTTCAGTAAGCCAGAGTAGGATGTCCGGTGGATATCGGGTGGTGGTTCAGAAGTTCTTGCGCACCTTCAGTGCCAGTTTCTGACCACTGCCCCAGCAGGAGTTTTCGATCTCGCTGATGTCACCTGCGGCCGCCAGGCCATTGTAGCGCACACGTTCGCGGCAGGATTCAGAGCCTAGCGTATTATTGGATTCGAGCCTGAAAGTAACGTCATCAAACAGCACCGTCGAGACAAACATGGTCAGGCTGCTGGCCTGCTCATACGAATCGATGGTATTGACGTCGATGTTGCGTTCTCCACCGTTGAGGGGATGACCGTAGTCGAAGCCGTAATTAAGATTCCAGTTGACGACATCGTGGCGAAAGCCGATTTCCGCGCGGCCACGACCGTTGATGCGCTCCTGTGTGCCCAGTATCGGATTGGTGACCTCCGAGTCAAACAGATAAAGACTTGAGGACAAAATTGCATCAGGCAGTCCCAATGAACCCAGGCGGGTGCTGCCGTCCAGATATACGCCCCAGCGTTTGGCATCGCCAATATTGCCGGCTGCCGAAACCGGTCGGGCGGGATCAGAGGACACATTGATGCGCCCGATCTGATCTTCCAGATCACGCATGAAGAAACGCGAGCTGACCACACCAGCATCATTGGGCAGTCGGTACTCCATGGTCAGTTCGTAACGGATTTCCTTGGTCGGTACCAGGTTCGGGTTGCCGGCATCAGCATCCTTGTCGTTATCACTGGTATTGGCTGTTGCCGTGAAATTGGCGAAGCTTAACTGCTGCACCTGGCGGGCCACGGTGGCACGCAACTGCAGCGAATTGGTGATGTTAAAACGGTAGTCCACGGACGGGCGCCAGAACTGGAAATCCCGGCTCTGACTGACAGTGCCAGTCTGGCTGATTTCAGAGGTCTCATAGACCAGGCTGCTTTCCAGCGTCATGCGATCATTCAACGTCCAGTTGTGCACGGCGAAACCTTCATAGCGCATTTCTTCAACGCTTGAGCCCGGGTTGGACAGGCTCAGTGCCGGCCGCAGATCACCGTACCTCGGAGAGGGCGCCGTTTCACCTGACTCGCGCCCTATCAGAAGGCTGGAGTCCAGAATGGTTTGTGCCCGTTCCGCACCCAGCTGCAGATCCTGGTCGTCGCTCAGAGACCAGCTGTAAGTGCTTTGCGCGATGCGCTCGCGGGTCCGGCTGTTGGACTCGATATACAGTACTTTGCGTTCTTCATCGGCCGTTTGTGGTGAATCCGTCAGAAAGCGTTCGCGTACGTTGTTGTCGGTGTCATCATTGACGATGAACAGGAACAGCAGATTGCCACCGTCGTCAAACTCGAATTCATAGTCGCCGCCCAGCTCCCAGTTATTTTTCACATACTCGATGGGTTCGCGCTCGATACGGGCAACCGTGCCCGGCATCTGCGGGCTGCGGTATTGGCGCAGGATGTCTACCGGGTGATCCGAGGTGCCATAGAGCGCGTTTAACTGCATACGGTGCTGGCCTGCCCGATACCCAACCAGCGTGCTGGCCTGGTAGGCCATACGATCACGGACGTTGTCCTCGTTCATCAATTCGGTTGCGGCCAGGCCCGGCGTGTAGCTGATCTCGCGGCGCTGGTTGTGGTTGTACTGGGGATCTGCCTGCAGACTGAACGTGGCATTGAGGTTGCCGGTCTGGCGACTGTGGGAAATGGTTGCGCCCGGCTGCAGTGTGCCATCAGTGTGGCGATCGGTGCTGATCTCAACCGAGGTGCTGGCGCGGGTATCGGCGTCCTGCAGCACCACGTTGACGACCTGGCCGGACCCACGTACCGCCAGGTCACTGGAGGTGCCGCGAATAATTTCGATGCGTTCAACTTCGCGCGCGGCAATCCTGCGCAACTGGTCTTGCGGTGAATTGTCCTTGCCGGCGAGTCGCTGGCCGTTGATCAGCAGGTCACCGCCGCTACCCAGTCCGCGGCCACCGCCACCACCACTGAGGCTAACACCGGGGATGCGGTCGATCATGTCATTAACAGACACTGGATTGTAAGGCTGGAAGAAGGAGGCCGGGTAGATGACAGTAGAGTTTTCGGCTGTAGTTGCTGTGATTTCGTCTGTGCTTGCCTGGGTGGTGGTATTTGATAAGCTGATGATCAGCAGGCTCAGCGCACTGACACGAAAACGCGTAGTGGCGCGAAAAATGGGCGAGATAATGCTGCTACGGGTCATTGTAGGTTAGAGTCCTTGTGCCTGCGATAAAAAATGAAGATCAGGTTATTTGGAATAACTGTAATGTTATCAAAAAAGTGGCGCTCACTGTTGTGACAATTTGTGAGGAACTGGGGGCGGTTTGCCATAATTGTGGCCGAATGCTGACGCAAAGGGTTTAATGCATGCGAATTCTGATCACTGGTGGTACCGGCTTTATCGGCGCCCGTCTGACCGAGGAGCTTCAGGTGTTGGGGCACGAGCTCACTGTGCTGGTGCGCGACTATGCGCGGGCCCGGCTGACGCTGGGCACCCGGCCGGAATTGCTCCGTAGCCTGGATGAAGTCGACCAGGATCGCCAGTTTGACGCCATCATCAACCTGGCCGGGGCCGGCATTGCTGACAAGCGCTGGACCAGAGCACGCAAACGTCTGTTGCTGAGTAGCCGGCTGGAGACTACCAGGGCGCTGGTACAGCTGTGTCAGCGGCTAAGGCAGCGCCCCGGTCTGCTGCTCAACGCCTCAGCTGTGGGATTCTACGGTGCCCACGGCACGGAGCCGCTCACGGAGACCTCTGCGGCACATGATGAATTCAGCCACCAGTTGTGCAAACGCTGGGAGGAAGAAGCCCGCAAGGCGGAGTCCCTGGGAATTCGGGTGTGTCTGCTGCGTCTGGGCGTGGTACTGGGGCCGGGCGGCGGGATGCTGGGTCGCCTGTTGCCAATGTTCCGGCTGGCATTGGGCGGGCGTCTGGGTGATGGTCAGCAGATGCTGTCCTGGGTGCACCGCACAGACGTCATCAACGTCATCCGCTTTCTGCTGGCTGGTGATTCAGAATCCGGCGTCTACAATGTCACAGCACCGGAATCGGTCAGCAATCGCACGTTTACCCGAGAATTGGCCGCGGCTGTCAACCGGCCTGCTGTGCTGCCTTTGCCGGCGCCGCTGGTGCAGTTGATGTTTGGCGAGATGGGCGACCGGCTGCTGCTGCACGGCCAGAATGTCAAGCCCGCGCGACTGCAAGCCGAGGGTTTTGAATTCCGTTACCCCGATCTGCGCTCAGCACTGGCAGCCTGCCTTTGCGATTCGGAGTCGAATTGAGGATAATACGGTGCCCGCGCGGCGGGCACACCACTGTTGATGTCCGGCAGTGGCGCTTGGTTGTCAAGCTAGCATTTCGCAAACGCACGTGAGGGGGAAACCAGACTATGCAACGCGAGTCAATGGAAGTCGATGTCGTTATCGTGGGGGCCGGACCAGCTGGCCTGGCCACTGCCTGCCGCCTGTTACAACTGGCGCAGGAGGCAGAAAAAGAGATTTCCGTTTGCGTGCTGGAAAAAGGTTCCGAAGTCGGCGCCCATATTCTGTCCGGTGCCGTATTTGAACCCTCCGCACTGAACGAACTGTTTCCTGACTGGAAAGAGAAGGGTGCTCCCGTGCATACCGCGGTGACCGGCGATGATGTCTATTACCTGCCCGGTGAAGAAAAATCCATCCGTTTCCCTGATATGCTGGTGCCCAAGCCCATGCGCAATCATGGCAACTACATCATTTCACTGGGCAATCTTTGCCGCTGGCTGGCTGAGCAGGCGATGGAACTGGGCGCCGAGGTTTTCCCCGGTTTTGCCGCCGCTGAAATCCTGTACCACGACGACGGTACCGTAAAAGGTGTGGCCACGGGGGACATGGGTGTCGATGCCAAAGGCGAGAAAAAAGACGCATATGAGCCCGGATTTGAATTTCATGCCAAATATACGATTCTGGCGGAAGGTTGTCGTGGTCACCTGGGCAAGGAGCTGATTGCCCGGTTTGAACTCGACAAGGACAGTGATCCGCAACACTACGGCATCGGCCTGAAAGAAGTCTGGGAGATTCCTGCTGAGCTGCACAAGGAAGGGCAGGTTGTTCACACTGCCGGCTACCCGATGATTGGTGCCAGCTACGCCGGCTCCAGCGGCGGTTTCCTTTACCACGCCGAGAACAATCAGGTTTATCTAGGACTGATTGTCGATCTGGGCTACAAGAATCCACATATCAGCCCCTTCGATGAGTTCCAGAAATTCAAGCAGCATCCGGTTATCCGCCAGTACCTCGAAGGCGGCAAGCGCCTGAGTTACGGGGCGCGGGCGCTTAACAAGGGTGGCCTCAATTCACTGCCCAAAATGAGCTTTCCGGGCGGTCTGCTGATCGGTTGCGATGCCGGTACGCTGAATGCGGCAAAAATCAAGGGCAGCCATACTGCCATGCGCTCAGGTATGCTGGCGGCCGAATCGCTGTTTGCGTCCCTGCAGCAGGAGTCCGTCAAGCCGGGTCACGACCTGACCGAATACGGCGATCGCGTGAAGTCCTCTGCGCTTTACGATGAACTGCACAAGACCCGCAATTTCAGCGCTGGTTTCCACAAGTTCGGCTTCTGGATTGGCAGCAGCCTGAGCTTTATCGAGCACAATATATTTGCCGGCCGCTTCCCGCTGACCTTCAATGATAAATCCCATGATTACGCTCAGCTCAAGCCGGCAGCAGAGTGCCCGAAAATTGACTACCCGAAACCTGACGGCAAGATCACCTTCGACAAATTGTCGTCGGTGTTCCTGTCCAATACCAATCATGTCGAGGATCAGCCGTGTCATTTGCAGCTGATCGATCCATCGATACCGATTCAGCACAATCTGCCGGTCTACGACGAGCCCGCTCAACGTTACTGCCCGGCGGGTGTCTATGAAGTGCTGGACGATGGCGAGGGTGGCAAGCGCTTTCAGATCAATGCGCAGAACTGTGTGCATTGCAAAACCTGCGACATCAAGGACCCTGCGCAGAACATCAAATGGGTGGTACCGGAGGGTAGTGGTGGCCCCAGCTATCCGAACATGTAAGGCGTATTGAGGTCGGGCGCAGGCAATGTCTGCGCCTGTTACCCCGGAATATTCCTGCAGCATTCACGGTCTGGATACCCATAAGACAGATAAAATCGGGAGCAGGCAGATCGGTGCAAACGTTGGCGTTAGATATTCCATGGCGGGCTCTGACCCGCACCCTGTCGGCTGTTGCCACGGCAGTGGTGCTGTCCGCGTGCCAACTGCTCAGTCTCAATCCCGGGTTTCAGCCTGATTCGGCCCTTGAACAGCGCATGCTGGGTACTGACATATCGGTTCCCGATATCGACCTGCTGGCTGTCGACACCGCCATGCGCGATTACATGGCACAGCATATAGAACCAGATCTCGACGGCTGGGATCTGGTCGCTCGCCTGCAGGAGTTGCTGTTTTCCCCGGATCATCTTAATGTCCAGTATGACGATAGCGCAAACCTGACCGCCGCCGAAGCCTTTGCGCAGCGGCGCGCCAACTGCCTGTCGCTGGTCAATCTGTATATCGCCATGGCTCGTCATCAAGGGTTGCAGGCGCAATATCAGACTGCGCAGGTCAGGCCGCAATGGGACCGGCGCGGCGAATTGCTGGTTCTAAGCGAGCATATCAATGCCCTGGGCAGCCTGGGTGGCAGCAGTCAGTACATTGTCGATTTTACGCCTGATGTTCAATTGCAGCAGCAGACCGCTGAAGTGATTACCGATCAACAGGCACTGGCACTTTATTTTAATAACGTGGCTGTTGATCATCTGGTCAATCAACGTATTGATGAGGCGCTGCAGTGGTTTCGTTATGCGCTGGAGACCGACCCGGATCTGGCCATTGCCTGGAACAACATGGGCAGCACCTGGAACACTGCCGGCGATGATGAACTGGCAAAGTACAGTTACCTGAAAGCGGCCTGGCTGGATAAAAACTATCCCACGGCCGTCAACAATCTTGCCCGCTTCTATTCGCTGCGGGGCAATGAAGAAGAAGCTGAGCGCTATCGCCGGGCCGTGCAACGCTACAACAACCGCAATCCTTATTATCACTATGTGCTGGGCAATATTGCATTTAATGAGCAGGATTTTGAGCAGGCACAGAAGCACTACCAGCGAGCAATACAGCGCAATCGACTGGAGCCTGACTTTTACCTCGCCCTGGGGTTGACCTATCGTGAACTGGGGCAGGAGGAGCAGTTTCAGGAAGCCAGGGACCTGGCAGTAGCACTACGTGAGTTGGGTGACCAGACCTACAGGTCCGGTCAGTCCCGTGTCAGGCGCGTGGAGAACCACTCCATCCTGCGCGCCAGCAGCGCCGGGTTCAGTGTGCGCTTTATCGAATGACGGGTTCACTGATCAGTTTTCAACGCTGACCGAGATATCGATATTGTAGGGGCTCAGCAGCGCCCTGGTTTCCTCTTGCCGCGCTGCATCCTGCAATACCACCTTGGCAGTCATGCCTTTCTTGCTGTCAAGCCGCGTTTCCACGAGAGCATTGATATGCTCGCGTTCCAGATGTTCCTGAAGGATGGCAGCGCTGATCTGCTGACGCAACGCCGGCCGGAAGATTTTACCGACCGCAGTCATTGGCATGGCGTCAATGATCTCTATACGTTTCGGTACGGCTGCCCGTTCCGACACCTTTTCTTCACAGTAGGCCAGCAATTCCTGCGGTTTGACCGTGCTGCCGGGCCTGACTACAACAAACGCCATCGGCAGTTCGCCGGCGTAGGGGTCTGGCATGCCGACAGCTGTCGCGGTAATCACGTCAGGATGAAGATTCAGGGGCTCTTCGATCAGTTCCGGATCAATGTTGTGACCGCCCCGGATAATCAGATCTTTTGCCCGCCCGGTCAAATACAGAAAGCCCTGCTCATCCATGTAGCCCAGGTCGCCGGTATTGAACCAGTGCTTCTCTATCCAGGCCTGCTCGTTGTCTGACTCTGCTTTGTAGCCGGCAAAAACCTGAGGTCCCCTGACCAGTACGACGCCGCTTTCGCCGGTTCGGCATTCCTTGCTGACGGCGGTGCCATCCAGCTGAACAATCCTGACGCGGGAATAGGGCAGACGCAGGCCCACACTGCCGGGCGGCTGAACTTCGGGCGGGCGGGTGATCAACGATGTGGTTTCGGTCATGCCGTAACCATTGGTCACCGACAGTTTGTATTTTTCCTCAAAGCGTTGCTCAAACGCCGGCGACAGCGGTGCCGCACCGGAGTTGATGCGCTCCAGACTGCTAATGTCTTCATCTCCCACCGGCACCTGCGACAGCGCCGTCAGGACTGTCGGCACTGCCGCAAAACTGTTGGCCCTGAATCGAGCCACATGGTGCCACAGGTTTTTGATGACCTCGGGGTTGCGGAAACCGGCGGGTGTCATCAGGACAATGCGGTTGCCGGCCGCGAACGCGCCAATGCCGAGGATAATAACGCCGAATATATGGAACAACGGCAGGCCGCAAAGTGCTGTCTGCCGCCCGAGATGTGAGTTCAGTACCTGCGACAGCTGCCCCAGGTAAGCCATGTTGCCGTGAGTCAGTTGCGCTATCTTGGGCTTGCCGGTGGTGCCGCCGGTGTGGAAACACGCAGCTATGGTGTCAGTGCTCAGCGTACGCGGCAGGGTCAGTGATCGGCTGTCCTGCTCGGCGACAGCCACGTTGTAATCAATCAGTTTGATATCACGTCCGGGAATGTCGGGCATGCTGCAGGGGTCTGTCAGACCGGCCTGGTGTACGACCAGAATGGTATGTACGTCGGGAAGTGACGGTAGAATATGCAGCAGCTTGTCCCATAGCGGCACATGATCCGACGGTGCCAGGCAGGCGATGATGCGTGCGTCTGCAGCCTGAATGATTTCAGCCATGTGGCCAGGTTCGAGCAGCGGGTTGATCGGATTGGCGATGCCGGCAAGCTGGCTGCCCAGAATCAATGGATGTGATTGGGGCAGCATCGGTAGCAGCAATGACACGGCCTGATCACCCTGCAAACCCAGGCTGCTCAGCAGATTGGCGGTTTGTCGGGTGACATTGGCCAGATCATTGAAAGTTAGCGTCTGAGGGATCTCGTCGCGCCGCCCAGTGAGGAGAAAATCCAGCGCCGGATCGTCGCCATAACGGGCCGCACTTTGTTCAATCAGCTCGAATGCCGTTTGTGCGGGAAACTGTTCTTGCAGCGGAGTTTGTTCAAATGCCTCGATGTCCGGCATTGTGTCGAGTATCGGTTTGCTCATTGTTCGGTGCCCCCCTCCGCTGGTTTTTGTGCACCGAGTTATATCATGATCAGCTTACCCGTGCGACAGCCATTTCGCACATCTGCAACAGGGACTTACGGTATGTTGAATCGGGTAATGTGGAGACTTGTGCCGCAGCCAGATCGGCCTGTTCCCGCGCTTTCCGGCGGGTGTATTCCAGCGCGCCGGTACCGCGAATGATACGGATTACCTGATCCAGGTTCTCCGGGCCACCATTGATAATGCTTTGGCGCAGCAGCTCGTGATCGTCGCCACTGCTGTGTTGCAGCGCGTGGATAAGAGGCAGCGTGGGCTTGCCTTCGGCCAGGTCATCGCCAATGTTCTTGCCCATTTCGCTGGCATCACCGTCGTAGTCCAGTACGTCGTCAACCAGCTGAAAGGCAAGTCCCAGATGCATGCCGGCGGCTTTCAGGGCCTGACAGGTATCTGCAGGAGCCCGGGCCACTATGGCGCCACAGTACGCGGCGGCCTCGAACAGCACCGCCGTCTTGTCCCGGATCACGCGCATATAGTCGGCTTCCGAGATATCCGTGCGGTGTTTGTTTAATAGCTGCAGTACTTCGCCTTCGGCAATGATATTGGTGGTGTCGGCAATAACCTGCATGACATCAATATTGCCGATCTTGACCAGCACCTGAAACGCGCGTGAATAGATGAAATCGCCAACCAGTACGCTGGACGGGTTGTTCCACTGTTCATTGGCGGTAGGTCGTCCACGACGCATGGCCGACATGTCGACAACATCGTCGTGCAGCAGGGTGGCCGTATGGATAAATTCAATCACGGCAGCCAGTTTGACTGCGTCATCGCCGGTAGCGCCGCAGCCTCTGGCACTGAGCAGCACCAGCATGGGCCGCATACGTTTGCCGCCAGCATTGATAATATAGTGGCCAATGTTTTCGACCAGGTCGACATTGGAATGCAGTTGCTCGACAATGTAAGCGTTGACAGCCTCAAAGTCGGTCGCAACGGCGGCGCGGATCGTATTATGCATGGGTATACCGTCGTTCGGGGACGCTGGACATGGGAATGCGCGGTCATGCTAGGGGCGAAGCGCGAAGCTGTCAAGCCACACTGATATCCCGCGCGGCTGACACAGTGTCCCATACTATGCATAAATCAGTGAGAAATGCTTGCCAGTGGCGTCAGCTTCTCGTAAAATGCCCGCCCTTATAGATTAGAGCGCAACGGCCATGGCCGCGGTGCTACAGGTTTGCGGTCCCCTGCAGTTGACAGGGAAGCAGGCCAGGGTCCCAAATACTGGAGTTTCATATGTACGCGGTTATTGAAAGTGGTGGCAAACAGCACCGGGTTGTTGAAGGCGAGACCTTGAAGTTGGAAAAGATTGAAGTTCCGACTGGCGAGAAGATCAATTTTGACAAAGTGCTGATGGTAGGTGAAGGCGAGTCCGTCAAGATTGGCGCGCCTTACGTAGATGGCAGCACCGTAACCGCGGAAGTGATTGCTCAGGGCCGCGCGCCGAAAGTGACAATCATCAAATTCAACCGTCGTAAGCACTACCGTAAGCGTCAGGGCCACCGTCAGTGGTTTACGGAAGTTCGCATCACAGGTATCAAGGGCTGATTCAGTCCGGGAGTAGATCATGGCACATAAAAAGGCAGGCGGTAGTACCAGTAACGGTCGCGATTCGATATCCAAACGACTGGGTGTAAAACGATTCGGCGGCGAGCAGGTTCTGGCTGGTAACATCATTGTTCGTCAGCGTGGTACACGCTTCCACGCCGGCACCAATGTCGGTATTGGTAAAGATCACACACTGTTTGCCAAGGCACACGGTCGTGTACTGTTTGAAGTAAAAGGTCCGAAC
>CAJXPR010000027.1 GCA_913058135.1 uncultured Gammaproteobacteria bacterium | reverse complement strand
GCCATCTCAACGCCGTGAGGTGGCTGCAGAAATCGTCAAACGCCGGGGCGTGAGCATCAGCTTTGCCTGTTTGTGCATGAGTGTGAGCGAGTCGTGTTATTACTACCAGCCGAAGCTTAGCTCGCAGAACGCGGTGATAGCTGACTGGTTGCTGCGGCTCACCACGGCCCATAAACGCTGGGGCTTTGGACTTTGCTATTTGCACCTGCGCAACGTGCGCGGATTTACCTGGAATCATAAACGTGTGTACCGGATCTATCGGGAGTTGGAATTGAACTTGCGGATTAAACCCAGGCGACGCATCAAACGCGACAGACCGGACGCCCTGAGTGTGCCGACCACTGTGAATCAGGTGTGGTCGATCGATTTCATGAGCGACGCGTTGATCGATGGCCGTAAGATGCGCACCTTCAATGTGATTGACGATTACAATCGTGAAGGCCTGTGTATCGATGTTGATTTGTCATTGCCCAGTGCCCGAGTGATCCGCTCGTTGGAGCAGGTTATTGAGTGGCGCGGAAAGCCGTCAGCCATTCGCCTGGACAATGGGCCCGAATACATCGCGCAAACCTTGATCGACTGGGCCAATGACAAGCGGATCACGTTGCTTTACATCCAGCCGGGCAGGCCGACTCAGAACGCATATATCGAGCGTTTTAATCGGACGGCTCGTCATGAATGGCTGGATTTACATCAGTTCCATTCGATCAGCCATGCTCAGGAGCTGGCGACTGAATGGCTGTGGAAATACAATAACGAAAGACCCCATACAGGCATCGGCGGCATACCACCGCGACGATTACTGATGGCAGCATAAGTTTCTACGAGTAACTGCTGCGGAAAATGGGGGGATTACACAGGGGAATAGCACAAGTTCCTATACGGCTGATTTGGGACAGATTACTCGTCAACATCCTCCGCACTAACCACCCGAAACCGCATCGGATCCGTCCCCGGCACCAACACCATCTCCACATCAAAATAGACGGTTTCGTCGGGGAAGACAAAATAGCCCAGGCGCGGGATCTGCAGGATCAGGTTCTGCACATCGTAGAGGGCGGCCGGTTCGCGGCTGAACTCGTCGACGATGGAGACCAGCTCCAGGGTCAGGTCATGCTTGTCGATGACGCGTAAACTGACCTGGTAGGTCTGGCCATCCACGTCGACTGAGGAAATGAACAACTGGCCATAACGGAAATCCACCGCATCGGCGCTTTGCAGGGCGTGCACACCGCCGATTCTGGCCGGGCTTTTCACCAGCCAGGTGCCCATGCCCTCGTATTGCGCGGTGCCAAAGGAATTCAGCCAGAAGCTGCCGGTCATCCCGAATATGCCGGAGGTACCATTCTGCTGGCGGACATCCATCGTGACTGTCTTAGCGCCGGGTTCAGGCACATCGGCTACCATGCCCTGAGCATAGCGGGTCTGGCCGCCAACATGGTCGCTGGCCAGCGTCTCGCCAATCAGATCCAGCAAGCTGCCGGTGACGCCATGCAGGTCCTTGTGGCCCCCAAACAACGCGTACTCGGGATAGTCCAGTCCGGACGCATAGATGTGGTTGAGCATCAGCGTTTTGACTTCTTCGGAGTTGGCAATGGAATAACCGGCAAAGCGCCCACCGGTTCTGGTTTCTGCCACCACCTGGGAGAACGCCATGCCCTGGCTGGACGACAGCGGTATCCAGTGTTTGCCTGTGTTGGGGTCAAGCACCACGGGGCGCGGCGACGAGTCGCTGGAGGTGATCAACGCCAGGGACTCACGCTCAGGAATAGCCGGATACACCGCCGGCGCACCCTCGGCCCCGGACTGGACGATATCGACATGGATGTCATCCGCGTACACATACGCCGTGCGCCCCAGGCTATCGGTGACAATGGCATGCGGGCCCTTGATGTGCAGGTTGCCGGAGAACAGGTAATCATCCTCATAGTACATCTGCCGGAACAGCACATCGATGCTGTCGCCCCGGTTAAGCGGGAACTGACCGTTGTACAGACACTTGAAGCGGCAGGAAACCTGCCGGAACGAGTTGACATGACTGCTCAGGTGACGATCGGAGCCCAGAATAAAATGCCCGGCAATGGGCTCATCACCCTGATTGTGCAAGGTGCCCGACACCTCGACATGGCTGCCGGCACTCACCGTGTCAGGATAGTCCAATACCAGCGAGGCCCTGATGTCTGCCGAACCCGCTTTGGGATTGGTGGTGTTCAACGCGCTGAGCGCAGCGGGATCATCCTGCCCCTCGGGCGCAACAATCGCCACGAAATCGCGCTGCAGGTGCACGTCATTGATGCTCCTGGACTCAGGGCCGGAGAGTTTCAGGTTGATGCCGGAAATCCTGATCATATGACCCGCAGGTGCACTGGCGCTGACCCGAAGCGTATTCCAATAGAACTGCGCTGAGGTGCCGGGGTGCAGCGGAAAGCCCTGAGCAGTATCGACCGCGCAGAGTGGCTGACGACAGGTGTTGTTTATCTCCAGTTCCGCAAATGGCTGCAATTGCCCGTGATTGGAGCTGTAACCGGCCCCACCGTAGCGTTCGACTGATGTGCCGGAGTCTGCGGGGTTTGTGATTTCGATGATAAGCGTGGTTTCGCCGCCGGGGGTAATGTAGTTTCGGTCGGTTACGAGAGTGGCGGAGATAGGGGTTTGGGCGGATGCTTGGGATGACTGGAGGGCGAAGATTAGCAGGGAGGCAAAACTTACCGGACTGAGTGTACGCATGGGTTCCGTCCCTATTTTTATGGTTCATGGAGCGTAGCATGAAGAGGCCTGACGATAAACAGCTACATCGTGGCGATATTGGACTAGCGTTATAGCAAACATCATTCTAAATATATGAAGTACATAGCCACCGCTTCAATATTCTACGGAGATCCATTGAATTATACACTTCAACATAGCCAATCGTACTATACCGCTGCAGGCCTCTCCGATATAGAATCTTGTATCAATCAGCTTATGTTGTATGCATGATTAAGAATAACTTATCGTCCGAAATGTGCCTACCTCTCGTCCATGGAGACCAAAGAATGTATATCGTCGGCGACTCATTAGATGACCTAATGCGATCATGCTTAGAGACAATAATTGAAAAAGGCACTAAAATTACGTCGACAAAAGGAGACAACAGAGAGCTAAGGGGTGTCTTAGTTGAACTGCGAAATCCCAGAGCTAGATTGAGTCGAACCGAGGTCAAGGGAACCGTATTCAGTTGCCTTGGCGAGGCACTATGGTATCTTTCTGGCAGCAATAAACTCGAGTTTGTTAAATATTACATTAAAGGATACGACAAGTATTCCGATGATGGCGAGACCACACACGGAGCATACGGCCCACGAGTCTTCAGAAGTGAACAAGGATTATCCCAATACCAAGTTGTCGTGGACATTCTGAAGAAGAAACCGAATACAAGACAAGCCGTAGTTCAAATCTTCGACCATAAAGACCTGCTAAAAGAATATAAAGACGTGCCGTGTACATGCACCATGCAGTTTTTTATCCGAGACGGAAAACTAGATGCGGTAGCGAACATGCGATCGAATGATATATTCTTGGGCTTCCCTCACGATATTTTCGCATTCACTCTTATCCAAGAAATTTTAGCATGCACACTTGGCTGTGAGCTTGGGAGCTACAAGCATATTGCAGGAAGCCTGCATCTGTACGACGACAACCTTCAAAGGGCAAATATGTACCTTGACGAAGGATGGATGGAGCCCAAATCCATGCCAGCTATGCCATGCGATTTCCCTTGGCCATCAATAGGAAAAGTACTAGAATGCGAGCGTGCCATACGAAATGGCAAAATGGATGCCTTACCTCAAATTGAGATCGACGATTACTGGCTAGATTTGATTAAATTGCTTCTAATTTTTTCGATTACTAAGAATCATACAGATGCTTCTATTTCCAAAGCACAGTCCATCGAAAGTACATTGAGCACAGATATATACAGTATATATATTCGAAAGAAAATTGAAACTATTGGGAAAAATAGTGAACAAACAACTATACCATCTAATTGAAAAATCCATTGAACAATTGGCTACCGACGAGTTAAATAATTGCGAGGTAATTGGCTGGGCATCCCCCGTAATAACTTTCGGCGATCCTAGCAATTGCTCTATTGCAACCTTAGGGCTAAACCCTAGCAATAAAGAGTTCGTAAACGATGAAGGGAACGAGCTATCTCTCAAAGATCAGCGATTCCCTACTCTGCGGTCCTTAAAAATTCCGTGCTGGAGTAAAGCCACAGACCAATGTGTGCATCAAATTTATGATGCCTGCACAAATTACTTTACTAGAAATCCATACGATTCATGGTTTAAAAGTTTAGATAAAATAATTTCGGGCACAAAATCATCATATTATCACCCACTATTTGAAGCATGTCACCTTGACTTGACACCGTTCGCTACAAGCAGGAAGTGGTCGGAATTGTCACCTCACCAACGCAACGAATTGATAGAGAAGACAGGTCACTGCCTAGGCGGAGTTCTTAAACACTCGGACATCAAGCTTCTAGTACTAAATGGGCAGGGGGTAGTCAGCTCACTTTTAGATGCCTCGGACCTAAAGTTGGCTAGAACCAAAACACGCCACTGGACTCTCCCCCGGAAATCGGGAAAGGACGTACCCGGGTTCGCATACGAGGGAAAACTAACCAAGTTCCGCGGAGTTCAACTTGATAGAGAGATTTCAGTTCTAGGCTACAATCACAATATTCAAAGTAGCTTCGGAGTAACTACGAAAATTCGGGACTCTATACGAGACTGGATAAGCGGAAGATCGATGGAGTTAGCGCTTTGAAGTACGCTGAGAAGCTAAAGTTACTTAAACTAGTTTCCACGAGCATTGAAAGCAGTATTGAAGCCCATGATCTACGGGGATTAAGTTCAGTAGCCAGTATAGAATCCCTTTCAAGGCAAGTATTAGATAGCATCTCGAGAGTCCAGTACGTATATACAATAGCTAACAAGGCATATAGCGCTTCCGTCGCCGATCCGAATCAGAGCTGTTTCGACCCAATAAAGGCCGCCATCTACCATAGAAACCTCGGAAACCTAGACGAGGCGTGCTGGCTAATCTTTCTTTCTATTCATTTTGGAAAGAACCGGCTATCCGGCTGGAAATTAGCCCGCCATTTCTATGCAGGGCCCGGAACTACCTGCGCTTGGTTCAATATTATGTCCCACCAGCAAACCCTGGAGCCATGGCTGCACACTCTTTCTCGCATTAAGTCTCAGAAAAAAAGCGGCTTAAATTTCGGGAACCATAGAAAATATGAGTCTATTAATCCAGCAAAAAAAGATAGTACATTAAAGATATTATTGAGCTACATTGACTGGGTTACTGACTATGGAGATCATGCGTCCATGCTAAGCGGCCCCGGGGCCGCTACTCGCATATCCGACCATGAAAACTTCGAGAGAATCTACAGTGATATGAATATATTACGTTTCGGAAGAACAGCGAAATTTGATTATCTATCCATGATTGGAAAGCTTGGATTAGCTAACCTTGAACCAGGTAAGGCATATTTGCTTAATTCAACCGGACCACTTGCGGGAGCTCGCCTTCTATTTGACGGACATAGGAATTCTAGAACGCAAATTAACGTGTTAGAGTCTAAGATAGCGAACCTTGCCACACACCTGTCACTCGGGAAAATGCAGATGCAGGTTTTGGAAGACGCATTGTGCAACTGGCAGAAATCACCACAAGAATTCCGAAGATTTAGTGGCTGATATTCTTCCAGTCATAGCGAACTTTCAATTTATTTAATTGGTTATATTTTAGTCTACCCAAGTGCTGCAGTTGCCCCACTACTATTCCCGGTGATACACCTATATTTTTTGCAAACCTGATTACTCTGCGCCAGTCTTTTGCCCCAAACTCATGAAATTCGGCGACAGTGGTAGCCGGAATCAGAGCCTCCTCTGCAAATCTATTAGCCTCCTCTTCTAATTTCGAATCCATATTAAGGCTTTCACCCTCCAGGATTAGCCTATCCTCACTATGCAAAACTAAGTGACCAATCTCGTGCAAAAGTGTAAACCAAAAATGATCATCAGTTCGGTGCCGAAAACTCAACATTAAAAGTCTACGGTTATCATTCAGAACCATTGTAGCCCCACTTGCTCTGCACGAGGGTGGGGCCTTCGCAACAACCAGTATCACGCCAAACCGGGCTAGCTTTGTGCGAAGAATAGGAAGGAATATATTAGGATTGCTCTCGCGAGAGTAAGACTTTATTTCATCAATAGATTCGACGAGCCCATCCTTATCCCAGTCACTGCACTTTGACTCCTCTGACTTTTTGGCGCCTTGTCTAAGCCATGCAATGACCGACTCGGGTATCGAATCAAATGAGTTCGACGTTCGAAAAGCGACCTCACTCAAATAGTGACAATATTGGTTATACCAAGACCTAGAACTGTCAACATCGAAGAAATCCAAACAAGCTTTTATCTTACTTTCACGACGCGTATCCTGTGGCACAATCCAACGGTTAGCAATCATATGCTTTACTGGAAGTGAATCCAGCCATTCATAATCTTCTCTATGTTTTTTCTCCAGCCTTTTTCTATCAGACCAGTACTGACTATCACGCTCCGTCCAGAATTCCGGTGACCCCCCTAGCTCCTTTGCTAGCGCGAATGCAACGGCGGACGATATTGGGATTTCTCCCGACAGTAGCATACTTAGTTGTTCTCGTGATATTTCGCTATTCTGAAAAATGTCAGAAGCTCTAATTTCTCGTTCGTTGAGAATTTTTCTAATGGTATCGCCAGGAGGACTGGCCCACTCGGGCTCGAATAATGACATGATTTTTATTTAACCCCCGTTATGCAGATTAACTTTAGTCTGTATACACTAACCCAATCAGAAGATAACTTAGGCGCTGCCGACAGTACGTGATTTGACACCAACTCAATGCAACAAAAATCGGTTAATTTGATGGAGCACACTACGTTATTCTTTTCAAATGAATCCACAAAATATACTTCGTAAGGTAGATCGATGATGTTACCAGCGGCTCTAATGTCAGCGAGCGTGGTTATTAGCATTCTCGCAACTTGGGGTCCTAGGACTTCAACAGCTTTATCTTTGTTGATGCAAATATCACGAAGCTTTCTGGAGCCGAATGCTATCTCCATACAACCATCCTAGAATTCGAAATCAATTTTTTTATCGCATACGCTGCAGAAACTTACAATACTCGGCCATACTGCCTTTTTGTGTTGAGTTATCTGAGCCCAGTTCTAAGCCATCACTCAGATCCTATGAGTCGATCTCAGACCAAAAACATACCTAAACAGAACACCTAAAAGACCGATAAACACTACGCAGAGAGCCCATTCTGTTGCCTCTCACAGCGCATCTAAATGCGAGAGAATATATCAAGTGACTGTAGAACTAAGCGTGTTAGAACATGCTTCTAATACATTCACATTAACTATTAGTTGACATTTTATTATTGAGCCATCTTCGCTATGCCACAGGAGAACTCTTTCAAGTCCTTCTTGATATACTCTTCATGACTCACGAAGCCGAAAATCCGTCGCCGCGACTGCAGTCGTTGCAGACTAGTTGCTGATTGGCAACAAGCGCCCGCTATTAGTTCCATAAAAATCACCAGAAACCATACCTTGTTTGTAGTAGTCGTTCAGCAGTTTAATAAAATACCCAACATCAATTTTATCCTCCAGTAAGAGCTTTCCTTCGCTTGTAGTCTTCAATGCTTTTCCCTCAAACTTGTGAAGAACATCCCTCATCTTACCAATTTCTTCAGCGTTGAGTTTATGATGATGACCTTTTTTCGCAATGTTAGATAGCGTCTTTAACAAGGACTTACTTTCTTTGAGCAAAGCTTCTATATGCTCAATGCCCTCTACCAGGTCCGTAGCTTTAACGATATCGACCACATCGTTGGCAGCCTCATTGAACTCTTCTTCAAGTCCGACTATGTTTTCGAACCCAGACTTTCTAAAAACGAAGAATTCCTCCTCAGCAAATAAACAATCCAGTTTGTCATCGAAAGTTATACTTTCTTGAAGCGAAGCTTTCAATTCTGCAGTAGTAGAATCAAAGTATGACGAAACTTTTTCTTTAATAGTTTGGTTCTGGTCGGTTACCACCTTTCCTTTTGACAACTTTCTAAAAATCAAAAAACAACCTTCTGAGCTTGTCATTTTCAGACAGTATGCCCATAGATTATTCTTGACGTCAGCCAAGGATTTAATGGGGTTGTTAGGACCAGGAATTATTTGATTAGTGACGACATCTGAGAATGACAATGCGTTATTCAAAGCATATGCATATAGCCTATTTGGCAGGTCGTCGGATATTACGTCATAAGGCTCTAGCTCATAGCTTTCGGACTCTAACACTTTATCAAGTTGCCTTTCTAGATTTTTGACAAAGAACTCTTCCAACTCGGGTGAAACATCAGATCCCCAAGCTTTAAAGCAGTATTTATCAACTACCTTTGCAGATCTTGCGATCCCAACCTTTAATTCTCTTGTGATAAAATATAAGTTTAAAGATGAAGACTTGTCTTTCAAAATCGCCCGAGCTCTAGACAGTTTTTCATTAGCAATCACGCCTTTCTCCTTCAACAGCAAAATAGAGTTTATGCCCCATACGTCTGATTTTCACTTCGTCGTCTTCTTCTAAAAACTTATTTCTCGACAAAATCATACCTTTCCGGATTTTTTTGTTAGACATGTCTTCATACTCAACTAGATACAGAGAATAAGCCATACTTATTGTGGGGTTTATCAAAAGCATTGATGAATTTGAATATATAAGATATGTAACAGAAAGTAGGACACTAACTGCAAATACATTAGTAATACTGGAAAGATCTTGGAAAACGAAAGGAATAACATACGTGAAGAGATATGATATCGACTCACTATTCTTGTTCTCTATATCAACAATCTTTACTAAACTTCCGTTGGATCTCGCTCTACGCTGTATGTTCGGCAATAGAAATCGGAGCCCTACTAAGCCAAAGGCGGACATCAGTACCAACACCGTGACCGCGCCGAAGTATCGAATATAACTCAAGAGTGACTGATAGCTTACGCCACCCCAAACTAGGTATTCACGATATTCGTAAAGCTGCGTAAAACACATTATCAAAAACAAAGGTATATAGGACACAAGAAAGAGCGTCAGTTTCGCACCAGATTTTAGCTCATACCTTCTGTCATTCATGCCAATTTACCAAATATTTTGATTTACAACGCGGGCTACTATCGATCGAGCATAGCGAGCTTTAATGCAGAAAGTGCAGCTGTGCTTATTGATCTTATGAGTTTTTATTTCCGATACTCCAGGAGTTTGCACGTTGTATATATCCATCTGCATAGCGTATAAGCTGCATAAGTGTTGAGAACTCTATTCCCTTCGTTGGATATGCTACAGGGAACCTACCCTCTAATGCATCTTCAAACAGCATCTCGATAACTCCTAGCTCACCGAAAAGCAATGTTCTCTCTACGCTGTATTCATGGGCTTCAGATATTCGTTTAATTTCAAGTAGTCTTCCTTTAGCTTTCTGTATTTCCCAATTCTTTTTCCCAATTAAACTATCCACTTCGAATCGTTCAGTGGTGAAGGAAAGGTCTTCCAGGCTGGTAAGCGTAATATTCGTAGACCTTGCAGCCCTAATCGCTCCAGACTGAAACCCAGTCTCTGACAACAAGAACCCTCTGTCGGCGCCGACATCCTGAACAATGGCAGAAAGCGCCATCACCTTTTCCTTCGGAATGTTGGATTTCCAGGCCTTACATTCAATGATCCAGTTAAACGAGATTCCGTTGAAGTTTCCCGACGCATACACGTCTAGAATGTGTATCCCTCTAGCCCCTTTCAGTTCATATTCTATTTTTGTATTCAGCCCAAGCGAGCTAAAAAACTCTGCTGCTTGCTCTTGGTATTCTGACCAGTTCAATCAATGCCCCTTTTGAAAGCGAACGCCGACATTGCGGCTGGATTGAAACGAAGCGGTAAATTTGTCAGAGAGCAGCGCTTAGTTAGACCAAGGCTAAGGATAAAGTTCATCTCCGTTTGGTATTGCATTACTCTATGCAAATTTCCGGATGAGACCTTAAAAAAGCTCATCTTATTTATCGACCGCTTTTAGAAAGCCACCTCTTTTTCTTGAACAATGCACGGCAGAAGAACGAAAATTATCGAGCTTCTTTACTACAATAAACGTAGCCTTTCGGGCGCCATGATCAGAAGGATAAAGAAAGCGTGCAATATAAAGGCTAATTCGAAATAGTATTTCTGAGTTTACACTAGACATTCCTTCATATACCCCCCCAAAGAACAGCCATCTCAGTTCTTGGTATGGTGTGCCAACGATAGTAAGCTAAGGTTCCTGCCTATTGTCTTAAGTGTACCAAGCTGGCAAGGATCCTCAAACTCGCCACCTCTCTACGGAGGCACTCGCATAAGTGGTAACTGAGGTTTTAGTCCGAGCTTCGATATGAACAGACCCAGTTGGATGATTCAACTAGCCATACGGGTAATGTGGGGCCAAATACGACGAGGTGAGCTGGAAGAGGATACAAAGCGCTCCTCCAGAAGCCCCTCCCTACAACTGATAATAATCAATCAACCTCCGCCAAATTCCCATACTCTTCAAGCCAACTCTTCCGATCCCCCGCCCTCTTCTTCGCCAGCAACATATCCAGCGCCTCATCCGTCGCACTGTTACCCGCAACCACATCATCATCAGGCAAGGTCAGCTGCACTAACCGCCGCGTATCCCGACTCATCGTCGTCTCACGCAGCTGCAGCGGATTCATTTCGCCGAGGCCTTTGAAGCGCTGGACGTTGGCTTTGGCGTTTTTCTTTTCGGCGGCGATGCGGTCGAGGATGCCGATGCGTTCGTCTTCGTCCAGGGCGTAGTAGACGTCCTTGCCGGCGTCGATGCGGTACAGGGGGGGCATGGCGACGTAGATGCGGCCAGCGGCGACCAGGGGTTTGAAGTGGCGCACGAACAGCGCGCACAACAGGGTGGCGATGTGCAGGCCGTCGGAGTCGGCGTCGGCCAGGATGCAGATTTTGCCGTAGCGCAGGCCGGTGATGTCGTTGGAGCCGGGGTCGACGCCGAGGGCGACGGAGATGTCGTGCACTTCCTGGGAGGCGAGGATTTCGTTGGAGTCGACTTCCCAGGTGTTCAGAATCTTGCCTCGCAGAGGCATGATGGCCTGGGTTTCGCGGTCGCGGGCCTGTTTGGCGGAGCCGCCGGCGGAGTCACCTTCCACCAGGAACAGTTCGCCAGCCATGACGTCCTGGGTGGCGCAATCCGCCAACTTGCCAGGCAGCGCCGGGCCGCTGGTGACTTTTTTGCGTGCCACCTTTTTGCTGGCCTTCATGCGGCTTTGCGCGTTGTTGATGCACATCTCCGCCAGTTGTTCGGCATCCGCAGTATGCTGGTTCAGCCACAGGCTGAAGGCGTCCTTGACCACGCCGGCAACAAACACCGCGCACTGGCGTGAGGACAGGCGCTCTTTGGTCTGGCCGGAGAACTGCGGGTCTTTCATCTTTGTGGAGACCACGTAGCTGCAGCGATCCCAGATGTCTTCCGGGGTCAGTTTGACGCCGCGCGGCAGCAGGTTGCGGAACTCGCAGAACTCGCGCATGGCATCGAGCAGGCCGGTGCGCAGGCCGTTGACGTGGGTGCCGCCCTGGGCGGTAGGAATCAGGTTAACGTAGCTCTCTTGAAGTAGCTCGCCGCCTTCGGGCAGCCACAGCACGGCCCAGTCCACGCCTTCGTCATTGCCTTTCATCTCGCCATTAAAGGGTTCTACCGGCAGGGTGATGGAATCACCGGTGCCCTGCAGCAGGTAGTCGATCAGGCCGTCCTGATACAGCCATTCTTCGCTTTGTGACTTGTCTTCATCGACGGTGTTGTCGATAAATACCACGCGCAAGCCGGAGCACAGCACGGCTTTGGCGCGTAATACGTGTTTCAAGCGGGCAATGGAAACCTTGGATGAGTCGAAGTATTTTTCGTCGGGCAGAAAGCGCAGGATGGTGCCAGTCTGGCGCTTGGGCACGGTGCCGATTTCCTTGAGCTCGGTGGCCTTGTCGCCGTTCTCAAAACGCATCTGGTAGACCAGGCCGTTGCGGCGCACGCTGACTTCCACATAGTGCGACAGCGCGTTGACCACGGACACACCAACGCCGTGCAGACCGCCGGAGAAGTTGTAGTTCTTGTCGGAGAACTTGCCGCCGGCATGCAGTCGGGTCAGGATCAATTCGACACCGGAGACTTTTTCTTCCGGGTGGATGTCCACCGGCATGCCGCGGCCATCGTCTTCCACTTCAATGGAGCCGTCCTTGTGCATGGTCAGGGTGATGGTCTTGGCGTGACCGGCCAGCGCTTCGTCGACGCTGTTGTCGAGGACTTCCTGTACCAGGTGATTGGGCCGGGTGGTGTCGGTGTACATGCCCGGACGCTTGCGCACCGGATCAAGACCGGTGAGGACTTCAATGGCGTCGGAATTGTAAGTGTTGCTCATGTGGGGGTAACTACCTTTTCTTTTATTCTGTGTTTGTCGTTATAAAATCTGATCAATAACCACCAGCGCTCTGGTCGACATTGATTTCGTAGTCTTCAATTCTCTCAACCTGGCTTTCGATCCGCCCATCGGCATGCAGATCAAACCACCGGTACGCCGGGCAGCGCAGATCCAGCGCAAAGTCCTCGACGCCGGGCTTGAACTGTATGCAGGTAGACGGTGTGCAGTAGAAGCGCTGACCGTGCGCTTCAAAATCCAGGGTCTGGTGGATATGACCGTAGACCACACCGCGCACACTGTCGTGGCGCTCCAGGATCTCCAGCAGGGCATCGGCATTATGCAGGCCGATCTCCTGCATCCAGCCGGCGCTGCCGGGTATCGGATTGTGGTGCAGGCACACCAGCGAGTGATCAACGGTATCGTCGTCGGCGCCTCTCTTTTCGCTGCCGGCGCTGGCCAGGCTGGCCTCCAGGTGCGCCAGCTCACGGTCCGACAACAGGCCGTGGACTTCGCCCGGCACGCTGGTGTCGAGCATGATGATCTGCCAGTTGCCCAGTTGCACGCGCTCCATAAAGGCCGCCCTGAAGGCTGGCGTGCTGGTCATCACCGAGCGGCGGTCGTGGTTGCCGGGTATCCAGCAAAACGGTGCGGGTATCCGGGCAATGGTATCGACAAAACGCTGATAGGCTTCGGCCGAAGCATCCTGCGCAATATCGCCGGTGGCCACGATCCAGTCGGGGTCGGGTTGCTGGCGGGCGATAAGATCAACCACCCGCACAAAACTGTCCTGCGTGTTCAAGCCCAGCAACGCTGCGGCAGGGTCTCTGTACAGATGCGTGTCCGTGATCTGTATCAGCCGCAATGGTCGCGCGCGATCATCCCGTGTCTTTTTCTGCATATTCTATCCGATGCATAGAAAATCTGCCGTGCGGGCACTGATGCCTAAGCTTAAACACAGGCGCAGCCACTCGGCCAGAAATTCATTTATCTGCCTCTTTTCATCCTGATGGTACATACCGGCATTGGGAACGGTGCACCTGGCAGGTATCTGTCTGTGACCCTGGTAACTGATCGGTTCAGCGGTGCTGGCATCGTGGTACATCCTTACCACGATGACGGGCGCCGGGCTCCAGGCAGGGAATCCGCTTTGTACCTGGATCTGCAGTGTGCTGGTGTAGGCAAAGGCCTCCAGCAAAGTCACTTTGATCCGGATAGGGGGACGACCTGCGTGGTTTTGAGTTCCCTGGCCATCAGAGCCTATCAGGAACTCCCATTCTTTTTTGTCGTCCTGCTCACAGTTTTGCGAATCCGCTGCGGGCTTTCCAACCAACCGCCCGCTGCCATCTTTCCTGTCCGATTCTAGAGCAGGGATCAGCGTTAGTAAACGAATATAGTTCTGGTCGCAGGTGCGCATGTAATCGGCGAGATTGACACGATAGCGCGGTCGCTCTATGACCTTGTCGAGAAGGGCTGTCATACCTTATTCAACTACTCCATCGTTGATGCCCGCGCGCTTCAGGCGCAGCCATTGCAGGGCAATGATGGCCATGGCGTTATTGATGCGGCCGGACAAAAAGGCCTGCCAGGCCTCGTCAAAGCTCAGCACCACCACGCGGATGTCCTCGTTCTCGTCGGCCATGCCGTGGACGCCAGCGGCCTGGCTGGCATCGACTTCGGCATACAGCAGGGTGATGCGCTCGGTGCTGCCACCGGGACTGTTGAAATAGTTGCAGATGAATTCTGGCTCGCCGATGCGCAGACCGGCTTCTTCGGTGACCTCGCGCCGGGCCATGTCGCGGGCGGACTCGCCGTCGTCAAGGATGCCGGCGACCAGCTCCAGTGCCCACGGGCTCTGGTCCATGGCATCGAGCATGCCGACCCGAAACTGTTCCACCAGCACCACTTTGTCGGCCTGCGGGTCATACAGCAGCACACCGCCGGCCTGATCGCGGCGAAACAGCTCGCGGTTGAAGTCCTGGCTCCAGCCGCCGGCAAACAGCCGATGACGCAGCACAATGCGGTCAATGGCAAAAAAGCCCTGGAATGCAGTATCGCGGCTGACGATCGTCACATCCTGACGATCGTAGACCGGTCGGTAAGCGGACATCGGGGGTTCCTGTCACGGCTGCGGCAGTTAACGCCGGGTGATTTTCTATTGGTCACCCGGCATTATGCCGCAGCAATGGCTCAGGGGCTAGTTGCGGTGTTAGTTGCTCAGCCCTGACAGACGATAATTGACAAACGGCTCGAGCAGGCGATACCAGAAGGAGCTGGGTTTGACCGGTTGCTCCAGGCTCACCAGACAAATGCAGTCGGTGTCCAGCGTAGCCGTGGGCTGGTGGCGCTCACCGGCGTGACGTACTACAAAGTCGCCCTTGACGTACTTGCCGTCGGCATCAGAGAAGCTGCCTTTGAGCAACACGGTGATTTCCTCACCCCGATGCTCGTGTTCGGGCATACGGCCGCCGGCCCTGATGTCGTAGATGGCGGTTTCCCGGGTTTTCTCGCCAATGCGGATCGGCGCGATACGCAGGGATTTGCCAAACTGTGCCCATTTCAGGTCCTGCAGACCGCCCGCGGCCAGCTTTTGCACAACCCGGGGCAGGCCCAACGGGTTGGCGGAACTGCCACGGGCCGCTCCTGCTGATATCGTGGTGGCTGCCGAAGTCACGGCCGTGTCGGTATCGGCGGCGTCAATACGTTGCATCAATTGCTCAAATGCCTGGCGGTCGTCGCTGTCGGCGGCCGCCAGCTGCGGCTCCAGCCGGGCCATCAACTGGGCCCCCAGATCGCTGAGCTGCTGCACGTGGCTGCGACACTTGGAGCAGAACTCCAGGTGCGCCGCGACGCATATCGCCTCTGACAGGGGCAGATTGCCGGCAGCAAAGTCGGTCAAAAATTTAGCGTCAGGATGAAAAGAAACCATAGTAATACCTGTGATTAGCGATCGATCAGTATCTGCATCTTGTTCAGTGCCAGCCGGATCCGCGATTTCACGGTGCCCAGCGGCAAACTCAGTTCTTCAGCCACTTCATTGTGCGACTTGCCTTCCATAAACGCCTTGTACAGCACCTGCAGCTGTTCGTCGGGCAGCGTGGCTATGGCCTGTTTGATCACCTGCTCGGCGCGGCGCTGCTGCAGATCAACCAGCGGCTCGGGTGAATCAGGCTCATGCCAGATGTCTTCAATGTCGATCTTGCGGTCATTACGTTCGTTACGCCGGATAAAATCGATACGGGTGTTACGGGCGATGGTGAATATCCAGGTATTCACGCTGGCCTTGCTGCTATTAAAGGACGCAGCCTTGTTCCACACCTTGATCAGCACTTCCTGGGTGATCTCTTCGGCTTCCGAACGGTTGGCGCCGGCGCCCATGCTCTTCAGCAGAAACGCACGAATCATCGGTGTAAAGTGCTTGTAGAGCTCCTGAAATGCTGCCCGGTCACGGGTTTCCGCGACCCGCCGGACATTTTCTGCCCACGGATCAGGGGTTGCGCTACGGCCTGGATGAACACTCACTGCTGTTTCCATATCGTCTTTATTATCCACTTATAATCCGGTCTACCTGGCTGATTTACCGTGATATTTGTGCGTAAGCGAAAACTTTTACGCGGCGTCTGCAGTGGCGGATCACTGCCCGGCACTGAAAATTGACGGTGGCAGTGCGCTGATCCAGCGATATGGCCCACTCGTATCTAACCAAAACAGCATACGCGCGTTCAGCGTCGGCTGGCAATCCTGCCCCGAAGCAGCCGTTTTTACCAAGAGCCCCGACCATGGCAACTGAAATGAATTCCGTCAGCGAGAACCTGCGGGTGGCACTGATTAATGACTTCAAGGACTTCTACCGGCGTCCGCACATCGCCGGCCTGGAAGGAATAGACCGGATTTATACCCAGGACGTTGAGTTCCGTGACCCGGTGCACGCCATCAACGGCCGACTGGCGCTGAAGAACTACCTGCGCAACATGTACGAAGGTGTCCGGGACATGAGTTTCAGCTATGTGGACGAGCAGATATCCGAGCATACTGCCACCATCACCTGGGTGATGCGCTTTCGCCACAACAGCCTGAACCGTGGCAAGCCCATTGATGTGAAGGGCGTGACGCTGATTCACTTTACCGACCGGGTTTACTTCCATGAGGACTATTACGATCTGGGCGCCATGCTGTACCGGCACGTTCCCGTGTTAGGCTCGTTGATCCGGTTTATCAACCGGCGACTGGCGGCCTGACCGGGCAGGACAACGGCATTAATAGGGGTTAAAGGGTTAAAAGAGTAGAAAGGGAGGCGAGCATGCAGATATGGATTACCGGCGCCGGCTCAGGTATCGGCAAGGCCCTGGCCCTGCGTTACGCGGCCGGCGGCCACAGTGTTGTGGTCAGCGGCCGCACGCTGGACAAACTGGAAGCGGTGCGTGATGAGGCCGAAGGCCTGTCCGGGCGCATCATCCCCATGACCTTTGATGTCACCGACGATGACGCCGTGCCGGCCAGCAGTGAACAGCTGGCCGGGCTGACGCCGCACCTGGACCTGGTGATCATGAATGCCGGCGCCTGTGAGTACACCAAGGGCCAGACGCTGGATCCGGCCATGTTCCGGCGCGTCATGGATGCCAACTTCTTTGGCATGATCAACACCACCAATGTCGCCCTGCCCCTGCTGCGCCAGGCGCCGGACCGGCCGATGTTAGCCGGCGTGTGCAGCCTGGCCGGGTTTATCGGCTTCCCGCGCGCGGAAGCCTACGCCGCCTCCAAGGCCGCCAGCCGTTACCTGATGCATTCGCTGCACATCGATTTTGGTGATTTTGTTGACGTGTGCGCAATCAACCCGGGTTTTGTGGAAACCCCGATGACCGAGCGCAATGACTTCCCCATGCCCTTTCTGATGACCGCTGACGAGGCCGCCGGCCGCATACAGACCGGCCTGCAGAAGCGGCCACGCGAACTCAACTTCCCGCGCCGCCTGACCTTTGCCCTGCGCCTGGCACAACTGTCCGGCGGCCTATGGTATACGCTGATGCGCCGGCAGCGGGAAAAGAGCCTTCAGCGGGAAAAGAGCCTTCAGCGGGATAAAGAGCCGCGGAAGCGGGACAATAAAGAGCAGAACAAGTCAGCATGAGCAAACGCTTCCCCGCCGAGCACAGCGCAATATACACCGGCACCGTGCGCCACCGGCGGCTGGGCAAGGTGCTGCATCATTTCCGTTACCGGGTGTTCATGATGTACCTGGACCTGGACGAGCTGCCCACCGTGCTTGGCCGCAGCCGGCTGTGGTCCGCGGACGGCCCGGCGCTGGCCTGGTTCCGGCGCCGCGACTACCTGGACCCGCACGTCGGATCGCTTGACCAGGCGGTGCGCCAGCGTGTGTTTGCCGCCAGCGGTGAACACGTTACCGGCCCGATCCGGGTGCTGACCAACCTGCGTTATTTCGGTTACCTGATGAACCCCATCACCTGTTATTACGTATTTAATGCCCGGGAACAGCTGCGTTTTATTGTCGCCGAGGTGACCAATACGCCGTGGGGCGAAAGCATCCCCTATGTCATTCCCTGCGACCCGGCGCGCGAGGTGTGCCAGCACAGCTTCGACAAACAGATGCACGTGTCGCCGTTTATGCCCATGGACATGCAGTACCGCTGGCACAGCACCACGCCGGGCGAGACGCTGAACCTGAACCTGCAGAACTGGCAGCAGGGTCAGCAAAAATTCAATGCCAGTCTGTCACTGCAGCGTCAGGAGGCCACGGCAGGCAATCTGAACCGCGTGCTGCTGACGTATCCATTCATGACAGCACAGGTGGCGCTCGGCATTTACTGGCAGGCGCTGCGCCTGTGGCTTAAACGGGTGCCATTGCACGCGCACCGGCGCCCGGCAGATGATTTGGCAATGACAACAAAGAGACAGGAATAGCACAGGAATGAAACAGGCATGAAACAGAATAGCCACAACACCATGACCTCACCAGGCAACCGCCAGACCGGCTCCGTCCATCCCGGCGCACTGACTGGCAGTGCTGCGGCTGCCAGCCGGCAGCCGGTCAACCATGTCATGGCCATGGCGGGCAGCCAGGCAAAACTGGCGCGCGGCCTGCTGTTCCGTCAGCTGCACAGGATCACCACCGGGCGCATCGTCATTGATGAAGGTCATGAGGTGCATCACTTCGGCGAAACCGGTGACGATGTGCTGACCGCGCACGTACGTGTGACCGATCCGGCGTTTTATCAGGACGTGGTGTTCAACGGCAGCATCGGCGGCGGCGAATCCTACATGAAAGAATACTGGCACACGCCCGACCTGCTGCCGCTGGTGCGTATCATGGTACTGAACATGTCCGTGCTCAAAGGCCTGGACCGGGGCAAGTCACGTATTGCCCGCTTCATGAACGCCCTGCTGCACCGGCGTAACCGCAACTCGTTGACCGGCTCACGCAAGAACATCGCCGCGCACTACGATCTGAGCAACGATTTTTTTGCCACCTTTCTTGATCCCAGCATGATGTATTCGTCGGCCATTTTTCGCGATGAATCGCAGCCACTGCACGAAGCCTCGCTGAACAAGCTCAGCCATATCTGCGAGCGCCTGCAGCTGAGCCCCGATGACCATCTGCTGGAAATCGGCACCGGCTGGGGCTCCATGGCCATCCACGCAGCCAAACACTACGGCTGCCGGGTGACCACCACCACCATCTCCCGTGAGCAGTACAACCATGCCCGCCAGCGCGTCATTGACGAGGGCCTGGAAGACCGCGTGGAGCTGTTGCTGAAGGACTACCGCGACCTGGACGGACACTACGACAAACTGGTGTCGATCGAGATGATTGAGGCGGTAGGGCATGAATATTTTGCCACCTATTTTGCCAAGTGCTCCTCCTTGCTCAAGCCCTCAGGGCTGATGCTGATCCAGGCCATCACCATCTCTGACCAGCGTTATGAAGATGCCAAGCGCACCGTGGATTTTATCCAGCGTTATATTTTCCCTGGTGGTTGTCTGCCCAGCAACAGTGCCATTGCCCATCACGTGGCCCGCGACACCGACCTGCAGATTGTCGGCCTGGAAGACATCACCCAGGATTACGCGATGACGCTGGCGCGCTGGCGCCAGACTTTCCTGGAACATATTGCCGACATACGGGCGCAGGGTTTCGGTACCGATTTCATTCGCATGTGGGACTACTACCTGGCCTATTGCCAGGGCGGTTTCATGGAGCGGGTCATTCACACCGCGCAGATAGTCATGGCCAAGCCGGATTACCGAATGGCACCACTGCACGCGCGCATCCAGCCCACGTTTGCCGGCAACGGCCGCTAGGTGACCGCCATGGCCAGCCACCCTGTTCAGCTGTTTGGCAAAGTGCACCTGAGCGAGCGTCAGCACATTGTGCTGAATGCTGCGGTGTTTCAGGTGGCCTGGCTGGCCTGTGTGCTGGGCGGCTCCTGGGTCGCCGTGGCGGTGACTGCCGCTGTGGTGGCGCTGCACCTGAATGTCGTGACCGACACCCGCCGCGAAGCCCTGTTTCTGGCCTGGTGTGCAGCTGCCGGCTTTGTATGTGATCTGGCGCTTATCCAGGCAGGGGTGATGGATACCGGCAATCACTTCCCGCCGGTGTGGCTGACCTGCCTGTGGGTGCTGTTTGGCACCACGGTGGGCTACGCGCTGAAGTTTTTCCATGGCCGGCTGGTCTTATGTGTGGCCGGCGGTTTTGTATTTGCGCCGACCTCCTATTTTGGTGGCGCAAAGCTGGCCGATGTGATGCTGTTTGAACCGGTGTGGGCCGCGCTGCTGATCATTGCACTGACCTGGGCCGTGGTCTTCCCGCTGCTGATACACCTGTATACCGTCAACAAGATAAAACCCGCGCACTAGTGCGGGACTGCGGGTTTGGATAGCTGTAAAGCTGCAAAGGTGGAGAGTTGTATGCGCATCCGAATATTGAGTGTGATTGTTGCTGGCGCTTGCTGGCTGAACGTGGCTAACTCAGCCGAACCCTCAACCAAACCCCCAGCCGAACCCTCAGCCGAGCCCTGGGCCATCGCTACCGTCTGGTCGACTGACCAGTCGCAGGTCCTGTACCGGGAGCTGCACTTTGCCGACAGCCCCGATCGCGACCTGACCACGCGGATTGAGTATCGTCGCGACAATGATGAATTGTTCGCCGAAAAAACCATCGATTATTCGGTGTCGGTCACCGCGCCGGCAATCTCCCAGATTGATTACCGCAATGAAGCCCGCATCGTTACCCGCCATCCGAACCCCGAGCCGGGCCCGGTCGTCGAGCTGGAGGTGCGCCCGCACGACAGCGATGAGGTGCAGACCGACACCTTTGACTATGAGGAAGGCTTGATCATCGACGCCGGCTTTGATCCCTTTGTGCGCCAGAACTGGGGTCGCCTGGTTGACGGGCGCCGGGTGACCACCGAGTTTCTGGTGCCGGCGCGCATGGACACGGTACGTATCAGCATCAGCAAAACCGACAACGCTGACTGTAATTTCCCGGCGCAGAATATGCACTGCTTTGTGATCAAACCGGCAGGGCTGCTGCGGGTGGTAAGCTGGTTTGTCGACCCGATCCACATTGCCTACGACAGCGACTCGCGCCGTCTGCTGATGTTTGAAGGCATCAGCAACTTCCGCGATGACGCCGGTGAGCCGCGCAACGCCTTGATCCATTTCGAATATCTATAGACTAACCGCACCGAGCGGGTGTCCGGTTTTTGCGGTATAATCCTCCGCCCCAGCGGAGGACAGATTTATGCCATTGCCCCAAGCAGTACGACGCGAGCATATCCATACGCGTCAGATCAATTTCACCGGCTACGAGCGCGAAGACGGCTGGTTTGATATCGAGGCGCACCTGACCGATACCAAAACCTATGCCTTCAGCAATAACTGGCGCGGCACCATCGAACCGGGTGAGGCACTGCACGAGATGCTGCTGCGGGTCACCATCAATGACAAGTTCCAGATTCAGGACATCGAAGCGGCCACCGAGCACAGCCCGTTTTCCATCTGTCCTGACATCACGCCCGCGTACAAGGCACTGATTGGCGTGACCATGGGGCCGGGCTGGCGCCGGGTGATTCGCGAGCGTGTGGGTGGCATGCAGGGCTGCACGCACCTGACCGAGCTGTTGTACCCGATGGCGACTGTGGCCATCCAGACCATCAAGCCGCTGCAGAATCATCGCCGCAAGCTGGCCGATTCAGACAGCAAGGCACATGTGGGCCGGCCGTTTGTG
Organism: uncultured Gammaproteobacteria bacterium; assembly: GCA_913058135.1. Classification (GTDB taxonomy): domain Bacteria; phylum Pseudomonadota; class Gammaproteobacteria; order Pseudomonadales; family Pseudohongiellaceae; genus Pseudohongiella. Next base: position 13,554 of record CAJXPR010000027.1, on the reverse strand, counting down.
CTCAACACCTGCCATGCCTGGGCGGAGACGTCACCGGTGGTGAAGGAAAACGCCCCAGACTATTATGTGCCAAGTGAACGAGTGCCGGTGACCGTGCTCAACGAGGCTGATCAGGCAGCAAAGGAATCAACAGAGTAATCGCCACGCCTTCGTAGTCGACCATATTCTCCGCCCGGATCTGGCCCTGATGGAACTCACTGATCAGCCGCGCGATGTGCAGACCCATGCCCAGGTGTGGCTCGCGCTGCTTCTCCTGCGGCCGCACGGAAATCATCGAGTCAAACAGTCGTCCCTTCATTTCTTCCGGCAGGTAGGGCCCGTAGTTGGTCACCCGCAGCACCGCCCTGCCCTTGATGGCCCGGCAGAACACGGTGATGGGCTTTTTGTGGTAGCTGAACTCGACCGCGTTGGCGATCAGTTTATCCATCAGTTGCGCAATATACTCGGGAACCCCGTTGATCATCACCGGCCCCTGCAGATCAGCCCGAATCACTGCCTCCGGATAGGCCAGCCGGTAACCTTCCACACAGCCGGCCACCACCTTCTCCAGGTCGATGACTTCTTTCTCCGAGGTCTGCAGCATCTGCTCCAGCCGCGTCGCCTCGCTCATATTGGTGAGGATCAGGTTAAGGCGGCTGATGCCTTCTTCGGCGCGCTGGATATACACTGACGATTCCTTGTCCTGCGCGGTCATGCCCAGGTTTTCCAGTGACGAGCGCACCACCGTGACCGGTGTACGTAATTCATGTGACAGCCGCGAGGACATGTTTTCCAGGTAGTTGGTGTACTGCCCCAGACGCTCCACGATGTTGTAGAAACTGCGCGAAAGATCGCCGATTTCATCGGAATTGCGGCTGGCAACGATGGTGTTTTTCAGCCGGCCGTTGTCGTCGATGATGTTCTCGGCCTGGTTGCGCAGCGCGCGGATGCGGGCGGAGATGCGCGAGGCAAAAAAGAACAGGCCAAAGGCCACCAGCAGCATCACGCCGAGAATGGTATTGAACAGCGTTTCCAGGGCCTGGTTGCGGAAAGTGCGGATGCCGTTCATGTTCTGGTCGACCACCACCGCGCCCATGATTTCACCTTCGGCATAGATCGGGTAGGCCGCTTCCAGAATCCGCGTCTGGTTGTCATCCAGCGAGCGGAACTGAGTGCGCGGCTGGCCGTCCAGTGCGGCGCTCAGATGCGCCCCGGCCAGTGTGCTGCCGATATACAGGTCGTCGATAAAGTCATTGGAGGGTTTGGTCAGTATCCGGTAGTACACCGGATGCAGAATATTGTCTTCGATATAACGCCAGTATTTGTTGCCCGGTTCCGTCTGTGGTTCCGGTGCGATGCTCAGACCCCCGGCCGACTGGATATCACCGACGCTGAGCAGCACGCGGCTGCCCCGGTCCACGACCTGGATGCGTGAATTGGTATGCCCCATGCCTTCGACGATCTTGTCTATCTCTGGCGTCGGGCGCAGCAGCGAACCCAGGCGCTGCGGATTGTTGACATCGGAGGTGGCGACCACGGCACTGACATTGCGCGCCTCGGCACTGTCGACATCATAAATGGCCAGCCCCAGGCGGTCGCCGAGCATGGTCAGCGGCATGCGCAGCTCTACGATGTAACCGTCATCGGTTTCGTACCACTGGCCGCTGATGCGCTCCTCGTGCGTCAGTGCGCCGATGTCACGCAGGTCATCACCAATCTCGTAGGCATAAATAAATTCCGGGCCGCGCGGAGAGATCACGTAACGTTGCAGCTGGTTGTCGCGCGTGACCATCGACACCTGCAGAAAGTCGCTGCGGTGAATGCTCAGGCTGTCCGGTGCGCGGTAAACAATGTGGTTGTCCACCACCTTGAGGTAGGCGTACAGATAACGGTTGTGCTCACCCAGCAGCAACTTGAAGTTCAGAGACTCGTCATTGTGGTAATAACGGGAGAATTCGCTTTGCGGATTCAGTTGCGTGGCAATGGTATTGGCGCGGCCGTAGGACAGTTCGTAACGTTGATAGTCACGCCAGTCCAGCAGCGACAGATCGTCCAGCGACAGTGGCGAATAAATGGGGTACACGTAGAGGTTTTCACTGCGCCGTGCCGGACTGAACGTACCTTCGTCAAACAGCTCCGGCCGCTCGTTCAGCGCGGTGGCCAGCGCCCGTGCCGTGCCCAGCACCACCTGCTCCTGACCCCGGCGCAGGTAGTCCTCCATCTCCAGGATATATTCATAACCCAGCCACGGAATGACCAGCAGGAAGCTGGACAGAAACACCAGCTTCGAGCGGATACCAAACGGATTTTTCAAGGCGCCGGCCATGGGCAGTCCTGTGTTCAGGTGTCGGCGGTCACCGGGGTATTCCAGCGGTAACCCATGCCGTACACGGTTTCGATGCAGTCAAAATCGGCGTCCACCTGGATGAACTTGCGGCGAATACGTTTGACGTGTGAGGTGATGGTGCTGCCATCCACAAAAATCTTCGATTCCTGCATCAGCACCTGACGACTTTTGACGTGACCGGGAAACTTGACCAGCGCGTGCACCATCCAGAATTCGGTGACCGTCAGCGGCACCGGGGTGCCATCCCACTGGACTGTTAACCGGCCGATATCCAGGAGCAGTTTGTCGCGCTGCAGCAGGTTTTCCGGCGAGGTCGGCAGGTTGAGCGCGTCCTGGCGACGGAACAGGGCGGCGATACGCGCGGACAGATGCGGCAGGCTGATGTCCTTGGTCAGGTAATCATCGGCGCCCATGCGCAGGCCGCTGACGGTATCAAAGTCGTTGTCGCGCGCAGTCAGGAAGATGATGGGCAGGGTCTCCGACATCGAGCGCAGGCTCTGACACAGCGTGAACCCGCCATCGATTTCGTTTTCCAGGCCGATGTCGATGATGGCCAGATTGGGCAGGCGCAGGTCAAAGGCCTTCATGGCGTCGCGACGGTTGGCGAAGGTCTGCACTTCGTAACCCTGCTTGCGCAGCACGTCAGCGTAATTCTCCCGAATCGCCGCTTCATCTTCCACAATCGCTATACGTCGCGCCATTCGGCACCTCCACCTTCATTCATCGCCAGACTGACCGACAGGTCAGGAGCGCTGAATATACCTGATTTATCGGGCGTTTAAAGCACGCCATGGCCCGCCGGCCGTGCATGCCACTATTCTGCCATATTTAGTCAGGACAAAGCCCCGGTTTATCCCTGCCATGGCTAGAAACGGTGTGTCTAATCCATTAGACAGACAAGGAGCAGATGCACATGAGTAGTACCCGATTGGTCATTGGTAACAAGAATTTTTCCTCATGGTCGATGCGGCCCTGGCTATTGCTAAGGCACTTCGATATTGCCTTCGAGGAAGTCAGCGTGGCCCTCTATCAGCGCAACACGGCAGAGAAGCTGGGGCCGCTGTCGCCGTCACTCAAGGTGCCGGCGCTGATACATCACGAAACCACGGTGTGGGATTCCCTGTCGATCTGCGAATACGTGTCCGAAGCCCTGCTCGATGGCAGGGGCTGGCCGGCCAGCCCGCGCAAGCGCGCCACCGCGCGCTCTGTATGCGCCGAGGCACACGCCGAATTTCCGCACCTGAAAAAGGACTGGCCGATGAACTGCAAGGCCAGGGTCGACCTGTTTGTTTCCGAACCCATCGCCGAAGAAATTGCCCGTATCGACGCTATCTGGAGCTGCTGCCGACGCAAGCACGGCGCCGGCGGAGAGTACCTGTTTGGCCGCTTCTCCATTGCCGATTGCATGTTTGCGCCGATGGCCGTTGCCTTTAACGCCTATGGCGCCCTGCTCAGTGCCGAGGCCCAGCGTTATGCTGACACGCTGCTGGCGCACCCGGCAGTGCAGGACTGGATTGCCCAGGGCCGCGCCGAAGAAGAGCCGGGCGTGCCGCTGGGGCTGGTTATGTAAGGCGTGCTGGCAGCACGTCTTTCAGCTTGGCGGCCATCTCTTTGATGCTGCGCTCGGTTTCTGCCCAGTCGATGCAGGCATCGGTCACGGACACGCCGTACTGCAGTTCGCCCAGATCCTTGGGGATCTTCTGGTTGCCGAAGTTGATGTTGCTCTCCAGCATCAGGCCGATGATGGACTGATTGCCTTCCAGAATCTGGTGCGTGACATCCTTCAACACCAGTGACTGGATGGACGGATCCTTGTTGGAGTTGGCGTGGCTGCAATCGATCATGATGTTGGTGTTCACACCGCCTTTGCGCAGCGCCTCTTCTGCCTGCGCCACGTGCACTGAGTCGTAATTCGGACCGGCGTTGCCGCCCCGCAGTACCACGTGTGCGTATGGATTGCCCTTGGTCTTGACCACGGCCACCTGGCCTTCCTTGCTGATGCCCAGGAAGCGGTGCGGATGGCTGACGGACTGCATGGCATTGACCGCCACGGTCAGGCCGCCGTCGGTGCCGTTCTTGAAACCGACCGCCGAGGACAGTCCGCTGGACATCTCGCGGTGTGTCTGGGATTCGGTGGTGCGTGCGCCGATGGCGGACCAGGCAATCAGGTCCTGCAGATACTGCGGGGAAATCGGATCCAGTGCCTCGGTAGAAGCCGGCAGACCCATACCCACGATATCCAGCAACAGCTTGCGGCCAATGCGCAGGCCTTCCTCAATCTGGAATGTGTCATCCATAAACGGATCATTGATCAGGCCCTTCCAGCCCACCGAGGTACGCGGTTTTTCAAAGTACACGCGCATGACCAGATAGAGGGTGTCCTTGACTTCGTCCGCCAGCACTTTCAGGCGCCTGGCATAATCCATGGCCGCTTCCGGGTCATGGATCGAACACGGGCCAACCACCACAAACAGACGTGGGTCCTTGCGATCCAGGATATTGAAAATGGTCTGCCGGGCTTCACGCACAGAGGCCAGCGCCTCGCCCTGCAGGGGCAGGTCAGCCTTCAGCTGTTGCGGTGTCATCAGCGCCTCGATGGACTCGATGTTCAGATCTTCTGCTTTAATGTCCGTCATGCTTAAAAACTCTTTCTCAAATGTTGTCAGAAACCGTCATACCTTGTGATACAGCTGGCGGCCGGATTTGTTGTATTCCTCGGCCATCTGTTCCATGCCGGCATCGACATCCACCACGCCGACACCGCTGGCGTCTTCCTGGGCCGCGGCAAAATCCCGCACTTCCTGACTGATCTTCATGGAGCAGAACTTCGGTCCGCACATGGAGCAGAAGTGGGCAACCTTGCCCGATTCCTTGGGCAGCGTCTCGTCGTGATAGGCGCGCGCGGTATCCGGATCCAGACCCAGGTTGAACTGATCTTCCCAGCGGAACTCAAAGCGCGCCTTGGACAATGCATTGTCACGCAGCTGCGCACCGGGATGGCCTTTGGCCAGATCCGCCGCGTGTGCTGCGATCTTGTAGGCCATCAGGCCTTCCTTCACGTCCTGCTTGTCCGGCAGCCCCAGGTGCTCCTTGGGGGTCACGTAGCACAACATGGCACAGCCGAACCAGCCGATCATCGCCGCGCCGATACCCGAGGTAATATGGTCGTAGCCCGGCGCGATATCCGTGGTTAATGGCCCCAGTGTATAAAACGGCGCTTCGCCACAGACTTCAAGCTGCTTGTCCATGTTCTCCTTGATCATGTGCATGGGCACATGACCGGGGCCTTCAATCATGCACTGCACGTCGTGCTTCCAGGCAACCTTGGTCAGCTCGCCCAGGGTTTCCAGCTCGGCAAACTGGGCTTCGTCATTGGCGTCGGCAATGGAGCCCGGACGCAGGCCGTCACCCAGCGAGAAGGACACGTCGTAGGCCTTCATGATTTCGCAGATGTCTTCAAAATGCGTGTACAGGAAACTTTCCTTATGGTGCGACAGACACCACTTGGCCATGATGGAACCGCCACGGGAAACGATACCGGTCACGCGCTTGGCCGTCATCGGCACATAACGCAGCAGTACGCCGGCGTGAATCGTGAAATAGTCCACGCCCTGCTCGGCCTGTTCGATCAGCGTATCGCGGAAAATCTCCCAGGTCAGGTCTTCAGCCACGCCACCGACTTTTTCCAGCGCCTGGTAAATCGGCACGGTGCCAATGGGCAGCATGGAATTGCGGATGATCCATTCGCGGGTTTCATGAATGTTCTTGCCGGTGGACAGATCCATCACCGTGTCGGCACCCCAGCGCGCAGACCAGGCCAGCTTCTCGACTTCCTCTTCGATAGACGACGTCACTGCCGAGTTGCCGATATTGGCGTTGACCTTGGTCAGGAAGTTGCGCCCGATGATCATCGGTTCAATTTCCGGGTGGTTGATGTTCAGCGGGATGATGGCACGGCCACGGGCAACTTCGTCGCGCACAAACTCCGGTGTGATTTCCTTGGGAATGGCAGCGCCGAAGGACTGTCCCGGATGCTGGAAACCCAGGTCGGTGACATCGCCCTTGCCGGTCAACTGCTGCTCGCGCATCTGCGCAATGCTCATGTTCTCGCGGATGGCGATAAATTCCATTTCCGGCGTGATGATGCCCTGGCGGGCATAGTGCAGCTGCGTGACATTGGCGCCGGCCTTGGCGCGGCGCGGCTTGTGCAGGTGCTCAAAACGCAGGTGGGCGGTCTGTACGTCGTTCTGGCGCTGACGGCCGAACTCGGAACTGACGCCGGTCAGCAATTCGGTGTCGCCACGCTCCTCAATCCAGGGCGCGCGGATGGCCGGCAGGCCGGTGCGCAGGTCCACAGGGGCCGCCGGATCGGAATACCGGCCGGAGGTATCGTAGACGCGGATGGGCGGGTTCACTTCCCGGCCTTTTTCGGTCAGCGTGTCGGCCTGGCGGATTTCGCGCATCGGCACCTGGATGTCAGCACGGCTTCCCTGTACGTAAACTTTACCGGATCCGCTGAACTCATAACGGGTTCTGTCGTCCAGTTCGGTAATTCTGTCGAGAAAGTGTTCTGGCTTGGCGCTCATTGCTCTATCCTAAGTCTGGCCCGCTCACCAGCGTGAGACGAGGGCGTGAATAACAACAACTATTATGCCTCAAACACGGGCAAAGTGTTACCGCTGCAGCCAATCCGGGGGGCCTCCGATGGCAATACCCGGATTCCGGCATACGCAGCGTGACATTATTTGCCGTCCGTTATTTGGCTCCTTTGGTAACACTGTGTAGAATGCCGACTGTACCAGCCAGACTGTTCATTTGTAGCCCGCCTCACGGGCCGACGTCTGCGGACTCTAGTCGACAGGTTTAACAAAAGTAGCCGTACAACAATGACCTGGGCGCTAACCCGGTATTGCTGATTTTAGTCAACGATGGATCTGACAGGATTTCTGATTATGCGACGTTTTTCCCGCACGCTGGCTCTCGCGGCCGGGCTGCTTGTCTCTGCGCAACCCGCGCTGGCAGACGATCTGGTAACTATTCTCGAGCTGGCCATGCGCAACGACCCGACCCTGCGCCAGGCACAAGCCCAGCTGCGCTCCGGCCAGCAACAATTGACGCTGGCACGTTCCAGCCTGCTGCCCCAGGCCAACGCCAGTTTCTCCGAACAGCGCCAGTCCGCCGGCCCGGAGGGCGAAGTCACGCTCACCGACCTGGACTCCGAGTCCCGCCGTTACGGACTCAGTTTCAACCAGGCACTGCTGAACCTGCCGGACTGGTACAGTTACCAGGGCGCCAAGGAAGCCGACCAGGCGCTGCTTTACAACTTTGCTGCGCAGGAACAGGCACTGATCATCCGCGTGGCCACCGCTTATTTTAACGTGCTGCGTAACATCGATCAGCTGGATACCCGCCGCCAGGAAGAGGAAGCCTCGCAACGCGAGTTCGAGCGTACCCAGCAGCGTGAAGAAGTCGGCCTGGTGGCCATCACTGAAGTGTACGAAGCCCAGGCGGTGTATGACCTGGCACGCAACAACACGATTCTGGCCGAAGACGCACTGGCCAGCGCCTATGAAGCACTGGAAGCCATTACCGGTCAGCCGCATCCGAATGTTGAGGTGCTGAGCGAGGATTTCCCCATTGTTGAAGCCGAAGGCAGCATGAACGGCTGGGTCGACGAAGCGCTGATCAACAACCCGCAGTTGCTGGCAGCCCGTTACAATGTCGACGCCCAGGCCGAGATCGCCAAGGCCCGCAGCGCCGCGCGCTGGCCCACAGTTACCCTGCAGGGTGGTTATTCCAACAGCGAATCCAACAGCGGCCAGGGCACCGACGGCAGCCAGCGCGCCATCGGCGCCATTGAAGGTGCCAGTATTGCCGTGCAGATCACCGTGCCGCTGTATACCGGCCATGCGCTTACCGCACGCCGTCGCCAGGCCGAATATGACCTGGTCGCGCAGCAGGAACAGGCCAACCTGATCCGCCGCACCACCACCCAGGATATTCGTAATGCGTACCGCAGCGTCAACACCGATGCCCTGGTGATTGCCCAGCGTCGGCAGGCGATCATCTCTGCAGAAGCGGCACTGAACGCCATTGAAGCCGGTTATGAAGTGGGCACCCGTAACATCGTTGATGTGCTGCAGGCGCGCCAGCTGTTGTTCGGGGCGCTGCGTGATTTTGCCAATGCGCGTTACAACTACGTGATTGATGCCCTGGAGCTCAAGCGAGTGGCGGGTGTGCTGACGCCGCAGGATATCATTGAGCTGAATCAGTGGCTGGTTGAAGAGGCGGCTACTGCGCAGTAAGTAGGACTATCAAGCCGCAGCTCAATCGTTGATCAATGCGGTCAGCTGCAGCGGACGGAAAGGAAAGGGGGTGTGCAGAGCCGGGTCTGCATACCCCCTTTCCTTTTTTTATGGGCCTGTGGCGCGCATTGATCAACGATTGAGCTGCACGTGTTAGCACCGTCATATTGCGCAGAGCGTTGAAGAAGCATCCGCGACGTGTAAAGCGTCTGCTCCGTGTAAAGAGCCTGCTACTTTTCGGCGCCAATGGCGATCGCGCGTTCCTGGCGTTGCGGATCGGGCTGCGGTGTTTCCCAGCCGGACATGTGTTGTTGAATCAGGTCGGCCAGGGCGTTGATGTGTTCCGGGCGGTCGTTGAGGGCGCTGATGTATTCGTAGCGCTCGCCGCCGGCGTGTTCAAAGTACTCGCGGTTCTCCTCACCGATTTCTTCGATGGTCTCCAGGCAGTCGGCGGAAAAGCCCGGGCAGAAAATCTGCACGGATTTGACCCCTTGTCCCGGCAGTGCCTTCAACGTTTCATCTGTATACGGGTTGAGCCACTCTTCGCGGCCAAAGCGGGACTGGAAGGTGGTCATCCATTCGTCGGCGCCCAGTTCCAGTGCTTCAGCCAGCAGGCGTGAGGTTTTATGACACTCGCAGTGGTAGGGATCACCGTTGAGCAGGTACTTTTTCGGCACCCCGTGATAGGAAAACATCAGCTTGTCGGCACGGCCGTGTTCAGCCCAGTGCGCCTTGATGCGCTCGGCTGCTGCGGCAATAAACGGCGGATAATCGTGATAGTGATTAACAAACCTTAACTCCGGCAACAGCCGGCGACGTTTAAAATCATCGCTGATGGCATCGAACGTAGACGCCGTGGTGGACGCTGAATACTGCGGATACAGGGGCAGCACCAGCAGCTTGCGCACGCCCTGCTGCATCATGTTTTCCAGCACCGACGGGATGGATGGATTGCCATAACGCATGGCGAAGTCCACGACCAGGTTCTCATGCCCGCGCGCCTGCAGCGCCTTTGCCAGCGCCTGGGCCTGGTGGCGCGTGTGGAACAGCAGCGGTGAACCTTCGTCGGTAAAAACAGTGGCATAGGATTTGGCCGAACGCCGCGGACGGATATTAAGAATGCCGACATTGAGAATCAGCCACCACAGAGGCCGGGGCAGCTCAACCACCCGCGGATCCCACAGGAACTGTTTAAGGTAGCGCCTCAGCGCCGACGGCGTGGGCGCGTCAGGTGTCCCCAGATTGGTGACCAGTACACCAATACGGTCCTGCTGTGCATGGGTAAAACCGGGACTGCCTTGAAATTTCATAATGAATCCTGTGGGGTTGAATCGTCAGCACCCGCCTGCCTGGCAAGGCCGGCCCTGGCACCGTATGCGCCAGCGGCAAATTGCGGCGCTGACAATAGTGTCACGTACAACATGGCCTGCAGCACAAAGCTGGCATTGCCAAAAAATATTGATGAAAACACCTGGCCCAGCATCATGCTCACTGTCCAGCGCCAGGCGTTGTGCGGATTCTGCCGCGCCAGCCAGTACACCACGGCGCACATGAGCGGCCAGCCCAGCACATAATAAACCGTTGTTCGCCAGGCCACCGGGCTGTCACCCATGTAGGCCATGGCCGTAGCGACGATAAATCCGGCCGCAAACGCGGCCAGATGGACCCGCGTGTCGCGTAACAGCGGTGGCCTGGCAGTCTTGTCTGATTCAGTCATGCCTCAGGCCGTGACCTTCGCAAGAGCCTGGTCGATATCGGCGATGATGTCGTCAATATGCTCAATGCCCACCGAAATGCGCACCAGGTCCTCACTGACACCGGCCCGCGCCAGCTCTTCCGGGTTCAACTGCCGGTGCGTGGTGCTCGCCGGGTGACAGGCCAGCGACTTGGCATCGCCAATGTTGACCAGGCGCAGGATCATCTGCAGCGCATCAATAAACTGCGCACCGGCTTTGATGCCACCGGTGATACCAAAGCTCAGGATGCCCGAGGCACGACCACCACAGATCTTCTGGCACAGCGCCTGGTAGGGGCTGTCCGGCAAACCCGCGTAGTTGACCCAGGCCACTTTCGGGTGTTGCTGCAGGTGTTTTGCCACCGCCGTTGCATTGTCGCAATGCCGTTCTATACGCAGGCCGAGCGTTTCCAGACCTTGCAGAATCAGAAATGCGCTGTGTGCTGCCAGTGCCGCACCGGTATTGCGCAGCGGTACCACCCGGCAGCGGCCGATATAGGCTGCCTCGCCCAGCGCTTCGGTGTACACCACGCCGTGGTATGAGGGGTCCGGTTCATTGAGCATCGGGAAGCGCTTCTTGTTGGCTACCCAGTCGAACTTGCCGGAATCGATGATGATGCCGCCTACGGTGGTGCCGTGGCCGCCGATGTATTTGGTCAGCGAGTGCACCACGATGTCGGCGCCATGGTCAAACACCCGGCACAGGTAAGGTGTGGCCACCGTGTTGTCGACGATCAGCGGCACGCCGTGGCGGTGGGCAATATCAGCCAGGCGCTGGATATCCACGACATTGCCCGCCGGGTTGCCAATGGATTCACAGAATACCGCTTTGGTGTTGTCGTCGATCAGCTTTTCCAGCCCGTCGTAGTCGTCGAACGAAGCCATGCGCACGCCCACACCCTGCGTCGGCAGCGTGTGCGCAAACAGGTTATACGTGCCCCCATACAGCTGACTGGTGCTGACGATATTGTCGCCGGCGCGGGTGATGCACTGGATGGCGTAGGTGATCGCGGCCATGCCGGAGGCCAGCGCCAGCGCGCCGATGCCGCCTTCCATTTCCGCCAGCCGCTGCTCGAGCACGGCGTTGGTGGGGTTCATGATGCGGCTGTAGATATTACCTGGCACCTTCAGGTCGAACAGATCGGCGCCGTGCTGGGTATTGTCAAAGGTATACGATGTGGTCTGATAGATGGGCACCGCAGCGGCCTTGGTGGTTGCTTCGGATTCGTAGCCGTGATGCAGCGCCAGTGATTCCAGTTTCATGTGATTCCCCAATGGTGATGTGTGGATGAGTATTTAATGATCGTTAATTGTTGTTTAATAATTGCCGGCTGATGTCTGTGTCTGCGGCAACTGACTGCTGGCCAGATTCTCCACCAGCTCGTCCAGCGCCTGCTGGCGCCGGTCTTCAAAATCGAACGACGGTTTCGCGGTCGCCCAGGCCGGATTTGCCTGCGCCCGGCGCAGCGGCGCCGGCAACCGCTGGCCCTCGAATACCGTGTCGGCGGCATCGGCCGCGATAATCTTGTGCTGCGCGGCGTGACCGCGGGTTTCCAGGGCTTTCAGCAGCTGGCATTGCCGGGCGGCCAGCGCGCGCAGGATGTTATCATCAATACGCAGGATTTTTTCCCCGGTAAAAAGACCCATCACGCTGCTGCCGTAATGCCGCAGGGTTTGCAGCCCGCCGCCGAGCAGCGCACCAATGGCCGTGGCCACGCCCAGCGTGATGCCGCCCACCATCAGGTCAACGCCAACACCGGCAGCTGCGCCGGCGGCGGCGCCGCTGCCGACCTTCAGCCCCATGGCCTGCAGGGTATAGGGATCAAACAGGTCCTGCTGCCAGCGCCCTTCCACCAGCGGCAGCGCGGCACTCTCAAGATCATCCGGATAAAACCGGTACAGGCTCAGCAGGCGCTCAACGCAATGCTGTTCGCGCTCGCGCACCCGTTCATTGAGCGTCGCGGAAGCTTTCTTAAGCACGGCTTTATCCAGGGACGACACCCGGTGCTGCAGGGCAGCCACACCGATCAGCAGATCGGCAATCAGGACCAGTGCTGAATGACGGCGCTGCCGGGCATCATCAGCATGACTGGCGATCAGGGCATTGAGGGTGGCGCTGTGCGCATCCAGCAGATTGGCGAGTTTGCTGTACAGTAAACGCTCACCATCCTGGGTGGGTGTCACCGTGTCGAAACGCACAATGGCGTGCAGCCCCAGCCCCGCCAGGGCATCGCGCCACTCGACTTCCCGTGCTGCGGGGTCGGCGACAAAATTGAGCAGGGGCAGCAGCGGCACGCCACACAGGCGCAGGATTTCCAGCTCGTCGCGATGCTTGGCCAGCACCGGGTCGCGGGCATCCAGTACGTAGAAAGCGGCATCACTTTTCATCAGCTGCCGCAACACCTTGGCTTCCTGTTCGTAGCGCCCTTTGGCCGGCTCGGAATCCAGGAAGCGACGGATGCGGGAGCGACCGTCTTCGTTACCGGTGTTACCAGCCTGTTCGGTCAGCAATGCCAGCAGGTCAATGGGCTCTTCGAGACCGGGGGTGTCGTACAGCTCCAGTAGCACCTTGCCGTTGACCAGCAGGCGGGCCGCCTCAACATGGCGGGTGGTGCCGGGCCGTCCGGACACCTCGCCGAAGCGGGCATCACGGGTCAGGGTGCGCAGCAGGGAGGTTTTGCCGGTATTGGTATGGCCGGCCACGGTTATCCGCAAGGGCTCGGTGACAGCTTTCAGCAATTGTTCGTCTGTGGTCATCAGGCGGCCTCTCCCAGCCAGGCCAGAGCCGGCTCGTTGGCGTCATAAATGGCTGATTCAGCAATGCCCATATCGAGCAGGGACTGACGCCAGATGGCCAGCCGTTCGGCCCCGGCCCGCTCCGCGCCCATCAGCCAGACGGCCACGGCCGACGTCTGACTGGCCGCGTCTGCCAGCCAGTGCAGGCTGCCGCGGTCCGGCGACTGTGCCGCCGAGCAGGCCAGCAGCAATTTTTGTGGCGGCTCAACACTGAGCTGCTCCAGCACGTATTCGCGCTGCTGGCGACTGTCCACCAGATGGGATTGTACGCGATCGGCCAGACCGGCTGGTGGCCAGGGCAGATCACTGGCAATTTCCAGGCCAACCAGCAGCCTGGCTTCACCCTGTCTCTTATACACATCTCCGAGCCCACGAGACAGGCAGAAATCTCG
>CAJXPR010000026.1 GCA_913058135.1 uncultured Gammaproteobacteria bacterium | reverse complement strand
CTACACAGAGTAGATCGTCGGCAGCGTCAGATGTGTATAAGAGACAGGTTCCTCTTCCCAGTTCTCGTTGTGGTAACCGAACAGGAAGCTGTAAGTGCCATCGTCATTCTGTTCCCAGCCTTCGTAGGCCACTTCAATGTGCTGACCTTTGCGATAGGTCTGCGCGGACGCCGCCGCAGACCATAACATCGCCACACTCAATACAGTTGCCAGGGCAACAGAGCAGGTTTTTCCAAAACGTACCAGCATTACTGTACCTCCGCGCGGCTGATCATTGCTTCCGGCATTTTTTCTCTTTCATCGTCAGTCACTGTCAGGTAGTTGATCATGGCCTCGGACATGGTTTCCTTTTCCTCATCAGTCAGCTCAATGGGCGCCACCAGCGGCGCCAGACACAGCGGACAACCGATCACGTGGTCATTGGGACCCAGATCGAGGTTCTTGCGACGATTGGTCATTTCCTCAAGGAACTGATCCTCCGTCATCGCAACACGCATACCCAGATCAATGAACATGTTGGTCACCGAGCGGTTGCCGGAGCCCTGCCAGTTGCGCGAATCAGGCACGTTGGAGTTGGTGGCAGTATTGTTCATGTAGCCGGTGATGTGCAGCACAGTGCCTTCCGGCAGCAATGGTGCGGAGTCTTCACCGAAGGTGTAACCACGCACCCAGTTATGGTCGTAACCGACGCAGGACAGGGTCTCTACGGTGTAGCCCCAGATCGCTTCCAGGCACATACGCTCGCCCGGGGCGTGCAGGTGTGGTTCAAAGGTGACAATTTTGGTTGGCTGATTCAGTACTGCATAAGCGTGCAGCTGCTGATTGTCCTGGTTACCGGTGATGCTGATGTCCACACCGTTACCCAGGCCGAGGCTGACCGGTTGATACTTGGGCTCGTAGCCTACCGGGTGGAAGCGGAAACCGATTTCCAGGTGTCCGGTGGTATCTATGCCGGTGGAGTGCAGGTGCACCGAGTTGGACACAACGTGGGAGTTGGCGCGCAGCAGGCGGCCACCGTCCTGGTCGAAGATGTCCGGGTTACGGGCAATCTCATGCACCGGCCACGGTACCTGGATGCCTTCGGCGGTGCCGTCCTCATTGAACACCTGGGTGCTCCAGATCATGTGGTGCACGATGTTGCGTCCGCCCACGGTGCCGCCAGCGGCCACCATGTCCAGATCATTCACTTCCCGGATTTCCACCGATTTGACATAACGATCTTCAGTCAGGCCGGTCGGAATGCTGGGGATATCACCCCACCAGTCCGGCGCGCCGCCTTCGACGGTGATATCTTCGGTGCGCACAATCAGGTCCGGCTCGCCCGCGGTCCAGCGCGTGGCATCATCAAACACCAGCGCTGCAGGGGCGTCAGCGACGTCGCCCTCAGGTACGCCATTGCGCGCCCAGGAAGAGATCTTGGCGAGCTCTTCGTCGGCCAGTGACGGATCCTGTTTGTAATCCTGAATGCCGACGTCTTTCTCTGCATACCATGGCGGCATGGCGCCGGCACGATCACGCAGATGGGTGCGGTACTCGATCAGACCCGCGTACGGCACCACCTCATCGTAAGACACCAGCGACATCGGGGCCACGCCTTCGGGCCGGTGACAGCTCTGGCAGCTGCGCTGCAAGATGGGCGTGATATCTTTGTGGAAGGTCACTTCATCAGTCGCGGACTGCGCTGATACACTCAAGGGCAGCGCGAAGCCGGCAGCGGCAACGAGCTTGATCGCCCAGCCCATAACGGGCGCACTTCGATGGGGGGATTGCAGTATCCGCACAGGACACCTCCTTTATTGTTGTTAGTGTTTACTGGACCATTGGATCATTAAAATAAGACCGCCGTCTTGCTGATAAATTATCAATCTCTGACGGATTTTTGAAATTACGCGCTTTTGGTCCGCATTACATCAGATTGGCTGGGTTTGCGGGTGTTGTGTCGGCACCTCAACGCAGACAGGAAGCTCATGCCAGGCCTGGTGATGCACTGGGCAACTACACTACCGCTTTTGAAAAAAAGGCGGCATAATAAAAATGTCTTATCGAACAACTGATACTAACTCAGGGGGTAAGGTCGGCAGCCCTGTTGCCCATGGCCCTACCGGAGATTTTTAATCAAGGATCCGATTATGGCAACTAACCTTCATCTAATCGAAGAATGGCTTGAACCTCCTCATGGAAGGTTCCTGTTCATGGGGCTTATCGTGGCCTCGGACGAGGAACCAGAATTTTCCGTCTTTTACGAAATCAGGTCAGAGAGTAAGACTGAGCTAGCGCTGGAAATTCGATTCGTCGCGACAAATCCTATCGGGATCGACGATATTATTATCGGCACGGCAACGGCCTACGGGCTTTGTATTGCGACCAGGCTGACCCGGAAAACTGCAAAAGAAGTCATTAAATGCTATAAACAGTCCAAACGCCAAGCCCCGGACGGCTCGATCCTCGATCATGCAAAAGCTGCGGCCAAGTGTCTGGCGACAAAAGGCGGCACGATGAGGGAAACAGCGACTGATGCGCTCGTGGACTGCCTGCAGGTACCCGATGATGACGATTCTGATAGCTGACTGCTGATTGTTGATTGTTGATTGTTGATAGCCGGCCCGGTTTGGTCAGCCGGGCCGAATGCTACGCCGATCCTGCAACGCCGCCACCGCCAACGAATAATCTATCCGCTCCCCCAGCCACCGGGTAACAGCCGTGCGCTCATCAATATCCACACCCATCCGCTGATGCTCGCGTTCAATCGCAAGACTTTCAATCTCAGCCTCCTGTTCACTGAACTGCGGAAACAGCGCTCTCGGCAGCACCTGTCGGTCAGGCCGGCGGAACTCGATGTCGCCGGAACCGTGATTGAGCAGTTCAAAATTCTGCTCATGGACCAGCCGGTGATGACGCCGACATAACAGGACCAGGTTATCCAGCCGGGTCTCGCCGCCATCACACCAGTGGTGAATGTGGTGCGCGTCCACAAATCGTGTTTCGGTGCAACCGGGGAAACGGCAACCACAATCCCGGCGCGTCAGCGCGCGGCGCATGGCGGGGGAAATACTGCGCGTCTTGCGGCCGACATTAAGCACATTGCCATCGCTGTCTTCCAGCACCGTGGTCAGTGCGGTATCGCAGGCGAGGCGGCGGGCGGAGGCGGGCGACAGGAAGGGACCATGCTCAACACTGCAGTTGTGAGCAACCCCCTGATTGAGCGTGTTCTTTTCAATATGAATGACCAGCTGATGGCGTTGCGGCGGCGTCAGTGAGGTGGGGTCCTGTTCGCTGTGTACCACGCTCTTTTCCGCCATCAGCATCAAGGCATCGGCCCGTTTCTGGCCGAAGGTGTCCGCTTGCGGTGAGTCGGAAAACGTTTCCGCGGAAACGTTTTTGGCGGATTCCTGTGCCTGGTTCGGCGAGGGCGTTTCCGCAGAAACGTTTTGCGAATCGTCTTCCTGGTCGCTGTCCTCAACCGGCTGCTGAAGCTGCGCGAACGCCACCTCAATGGCTTTGACAAACATCGCACCATCCTCTGGCGTCAGCCGGCCACGTATCACCAGCATACCATCGAGGTCGTAGTACCAGCGCAGCTCCCGGTCGGCGAACTGAGCCGCCGCAAGGTCCTCGTCCTTCTTTCCCTGCCGACTTTGGGTCAGGCGTTCCACGCGCTGATATTTGCGCACCAGATTCTCGATGTGCTGGGCGGTGCCCTGGCGTGCTATGTACAACAGGTAGCCCTCGTTCTGCGGCGTGGCGCTGCGGGTCATGGCGCGTACCTTGGAGTAGCTGATGGCGCCGCTGGCAAAGGCCTGATTGATCTGTGGTAGTTCTGCCAGGCATTTGGCAACCCGTACTTTCTCACGGGCGGCACCCAGATTAATGCCGCAATAATAATTGAGCCAGTGCGCGGGCGATTTGATGCCACCGCCATCGCCCCACGCATCGCGTTCAATCAGTGCGGCCAGTAGTGTCAGGAAACGATGTTGGGCGGCATTGATGTGACCGGCGAGGGTAGTGATCTCGGCCGCCAGTTCTTCGTTGTCGGCGGGGATCGAATAAGTTGTCTGCACAGCAGCCGGAACGGTGATATTGGCGAACATGTCGGAGCTCCTGAAGGGATGTTATAAGCTGTATGGATATACAGTATTATAGTGCAATGCCTTAGGAATATCATGTGTATACTGCGACCACAAAGTGATGGTGCGGAGAAACACCGGTCAGCACGGCCAGCACAAAACATGAAGTTGCCGCAGATCTGGCCCGCTAGCTGCTGACAGTCGCCCGATACACAACTCTATCGTTAATAACGCATGCACCGCGCGTCAATTCAGCCGCGACCACCTTGCCTGGCGCCATAATATGCTTGACCGGTATGCCTCGGGCCAGCAGCAGATCGGCGATGATGCGCCGGTGGCAGCGCCACCATACCGCCTCTGAACACATCAGCACACAACGGGTAGCGCGGGCGAGATCCAGCAGCGTCTCGAAGTCCTTCTGGAACGCCTCGCTGTGAGTCCAGGCCGCGTACCGGGCAAAGCTCGCGTTGCGCCAGAAATCGCTGCCAGGCAGGCCCTTCACTTCGCCGGCGCTGCGTCGGCCATCCAGGGCCTCAAGTTGGCGATAGTCGATGTTCTCTCCGGCCAGGCTGTCGGCCAGCGCATCAGCGTTGTATTGGGGATAGGCCCGCGAGCCGGGTAATCGACGCACATCAATGACACAGTCGATGCTCGCGTCCCTGAGCAGGGCCAGAAACTCTTCAATTGGGCGGGTCGAATGCCCGACCGTAAAAATCGGGCCAGGATCAGTCATACATACTCCCTGTAGTGACTGACTAAAGTTTAACGAACCACAGGATCGATGCAACCCGCGCGTTTGTCTTCCGAATCGTGTTTGTGAAATCATTGACTCAAGCTGCATGGAGGCACTTGCAATGATGACATACTCGACCGACTACAATATTCGCTACCATTTCTCTGACAAAATGAAGATCCTGTTTGTTGGCATTAATCCGCACCCCGGTTCCGACAGACGGGGGGTGCCGTTTTCCAACAACAAGACGTTCTGGTATCTGCTCAGCGACGCGGGACTCATCGCTCGGGAGCGCAGCTATCTGAAAGTGGACAGGAACCTGAAGGATTTTTACGATAACGAATTTACGCCGACGCATAGGCTGGGGTTTGTCAATCTGATCGACAGGCCCACCGAGGACGTCACCATGCTACACCGTGATGAAGAGATCGCCGGCCGCGAACGCGCCCTGGACATTATTGACCGCTACAGACCTGCCGTGGTCGCGTTTATCGGCAAAGTCACCTACCGGAAATTTGCCGGACTGCACGAGGTGGATTTTGGCTGGACTGATGACGTAGGTGATTCCAGAGCCTATGTGCTGCACTTTCCGATCAGAGGCAAGGCGAGTGTCAGGGTCGAGGAGCTGGAGCTGATCAACGCCAGTGCGTCTGGCGTCCCCCGTTGAGGCTACTTTGCTTGTTGCTGCCAATGGTCGCATAATAGAGCCTCTTTTATGCGGGTACCTCATAACCAACGGATATCTGACATGTCAATTCTTGACTGGCTTGAGGCCATTATCAAACTGGGCATTCCCATGGCGGTGCTGGGCTGGCTGATGTTCAACTGGCTGTACGGGGCCGGACAACTGTCGCGTGATGCAGGGCACAAGGCCATTCGGCAACGGCTTGATGAACTCAAAAAGCAGCACAAGACCAATAAAAGCAGACATGGTAACTACCTCTACAAGCAGTGGTTGTTCTTCGGAGGCGGGTTCTATGGCCTGGCGGTGCTGTGGACGTTGCTGGTCATTGAAGTAGCGGAGGTGATCGGCTTCATCTTCAATTTCGATCTGGCGGCCTTGCTGGCCGACGGGTTTATTGCCCTGTTCGTCAATCTGGTGCTCTCTCAATTCGGCAATATCGTGGTCGCCGTGCTGTGGTTCGGCTATTGGCCGGAGAGCGGTGGGGCGTCGGTGGTCATCTGGGTAGGCATAGCCTACGCGGGTTACCTGCTGGGCATTCATCTGGCGCGCGAAGGCGAGAGCCTGCATGGTCTGGCGGATATCAAAACCAGAGTCAAATTGCGTCGGCAGGCCACAAAGGACAAGGAAGCCAAGTGACCGCCCGCCTGTTCACCATCGCCGCATTGATCGAAGCATTAACCTGGGCCGGACTGCTCATCGGCATGTTTCTCAAATACGTCACCGAAACCACCGATCTGGGCGTGTGGCTGTTTGGCCGTCTGCACGGCGGCGCCTTTCTGTTTTATGTGGTGGTCACGGTGGTTGCCGCCTGGCGGCTGCGCTGGCCGTGGTGGGCCACCAGCCTGGCCTTGCTGGCGGCCATTCCACCGCTGGTAACGGTGCCGCTGGAAATGTGGTTCCGGCGGCGGGGGTTGCTGTGATTGTTGCTACGAGAGTTACTGGCTCGCTAACAGCCAGCAGAGCACAGGCTCATGCTGCCATTTTGCGGCATTCCTCCGCACAGCGTCGACAGGCGCGGGCACAATCCTGACAGTGCTGGTCGTCATGTTGCTCACAAACTGCTGCGCACTCATCGCATATCTTAGCGCACAGGTGGCAAACCTGCGATACGAATTTACTGTCCCTGGCCATCATCGCAGACGCCAGCCGGCACATCTGCGCACAGTCTATATCCGTGCGAATGCACTCGGCCATTTTGGCGACATCGTCCTCGCGCAGACAGGCGGCGGCGCAGTAATCGCAGGCAGTGGCGCAGTCGTTGCAGGCTTCAATGCACGTTGATAGTTTCTCCTGAATCATGATGTTGCTCCTTGCTGAACCAATTTGCTAAAGAATAAAAAGATTAAACAATAAGACGTGACCATTTGCCGTAATGATCTGCGACCGGGCCACGCGGGATGCTGGCTGCCATGATGGCCAGCGCTACGACGACCGTTGCCACTTTGGCCGGCAAGCTCGCGCTCAGCACAAAGGCGCAGATGACCAGTGCCAACGCCAGCATGATATTGATGAAACGCAGTGCGCGGCCCACCTCAGCCAGTGCTGATACCGAGACCGTCACGACCAGTGCGCCGATCAGGTGATGGGCATTCGCCATGTTGCCTTCAACGCCCAACAGAATCCGGGAAAACATCAGCCATACGCCGATGGCCATGCAGGTGATCAGGCCCCAGCACAATCGCACACCACCGCTGCTGATGTCCTTGAGAACCAAAAGTGGAGGCTGCTGAAAATCGTCTTCGTGCTTGCGACCATCGTCCTCGTCGGTATCACCGACAAAAAATACCCGCAGCAGAGACTGACCCTGCTGATGACGCCGTTTCAGGAACTGGCCGGTGGCCACCAGTTCGTCCAGAGAGAACGGAATCTGCAGTAGCATCGCACAGGCCGCGATCAGACACAGTGTGCACCAGGTGTTCAGTATAAGCGGCTGGATGATGATGAAGGTGATGGAGACCACCCCCATGGGCACGATCAGAAACCCGAACAGCATGACCAGCCAGGGCATGGTGCGCCAGCGTCGGGTCGAGCCGGCAACGCCGACCAAGATTTCCAGCAGGTACACCAGCGCGCCGGCGCCGGCATCGGGTACCGGCCAGGCTTCAGAAACGGAGGAGGTAATAATCTCCGCCGTGCCGTTTTTGCCATCACCGGCAATGTCGCCGGCAAAAAAAGGTTCCCAGATGTCGGACACGTGGCCCAGCTGATAGGCGGCCATGTAGGCGGAAATAAAAAAGCCGACAAACGCCAGCACGATAATAGGCAGGCGCTGAAACCAGCTTGAAGGTGAATACGACCACTGCGGCGGTATGTCCGGTCCGGTCATGACCGCCACCGGAGAGACCCCGGGCGCGGGTCGCAACAACACCGAAAAGGCGATCACCAGACAGCCGATCAGGGTACCGTTGAGATAGGCGGCGGTGGACGGTGCCCAGAACACCAGTGGCGCTGACATCACCCAGAACCCCACCGCAGCAGTGGCCCAGCGGGCCACGGGCAGACGCCAGGACAATGAGAGCAGTGACAGCACAACAATCAGGGCACCAGCGACCATGTCGCTGACCACCATGGCCTGCGATTCATAGGCCAGACGCGGCACCGAAGCAATCAGCCAGAAGCCCAGGCCGATATTGAAAAAAGGACCCCACAGGTTGCGGGCATATTCCTGCCGGTACCAGGTTTCATGGCGTTCGCGCAACGCGTCCGGCTTCCCGGTCACCTCGTCAGCTTCCGACATCCAGTCTGGCGGTCGGATGCCATTGGCCTGGTACCAGGCGACCGGGTCTTTCTTGAGGTTGCGCACCATTGCTGGCAACTCGTCGCCAATAAAATGCGTTGGCTGCCAGTCCAGCAGCCGTTCAGCTCGGCTGATGTCGAGCGCATAGTGATCCGAAGCCAGGTCAATCAGGAAGGGACGGATAAACGGCTTTTCGCCATGATCAATAGCGTCAGGTACCACGGGTTCGGATTTCTCCTGGACCCAGGCGCCGGCCTTGGCGAGCGGTTCCGGTACATTGATGGTGCGCCAGGTTTCTTCGCCGTGAATCAGACGCCCCAATAATTCCTGCAGGTCACGGTAGCTGAGCACATCGGGTTCGCCGGCAAGGATGGTGCACTCATCGGGCAACTCGTGGCGGCGCTCGATGCAGCGCCGGAACAGCTTGTTCATGTCATCCTGGTGAATAAATGACTGACCGGCGTTCATATCGCCTGCATAAAGATGGGCTTTCATGTCGCGTTCGTAAATACGGGCCATCTGGTGCGTGAGAGTGGGCACGGCGCTGTCTTCGTTGTACATGCCGGCCAGGTGTAAAAAGGTGCAGGGTATCTTGCCGCGATGCTTGCGGATGGTGTCTTCGGTTTCCGCCTTGGATTGCGGGTATGCCCACTTCGGTGCCACTGGGGTGTTTTCGCTGATGCGTTCGCCGGGCGCTGCTGCCTCGTGGACCAGCATGGTCCCCGAATAGATGAAACGTTCGACGTCGAAGTCCGCCAGTGCTGTCAGCAGGTTCCGGGTACCCTTGACGTTGACTTTGTCGTAAAGGGGAGACTTGTCACCGGTAAAGTCGAAATAGGCAGCCAGGTGAATGACGGCCGCTATCCGGCCTCCGTAGCGTTCACGGAAATCACGAAACGCCAGGGTTAGCGAATCCATGGAAGTCAGGTCGGCAACCAGCGTGTCATCGGCTGCGTCGCGGTCCAGGCCCACAACCTCAAAATCGCGGCGTAGTTCTTTGGCCAGCGCCGTGCCGATGTTGCCACCGGCGCCGGTCACCAGCACAATGAGTCTATTGCCGTCCGTCAACTGGTGATACCTCGGGCCGTTTCGCCCGCGAGTTCCTCCTTGTCGTGACGCACTACGTCTCCCAGACTAACGATACCAGCCAGACGCTTTTCATCTCTGTTGTTCAGCACAATGAGGCGGTAAACCTGTTGTTTACGCATGCTGTCGGCAGCCTCCTCGACACTGTCTTCTTCAAAGCAATACAGTACCTTGTCTGTCTTTGCCTCGCTGACTGTCGTTTGCTGAGGATCCTGGCCGGTAGCAATTGCGCGCACGACGATATCACGGTCGGTAATCACGCCCTGCAGTTTGTCCTCATCAGAATTGCCTATGGGCAGGAAGCCGATATCGGCGTCCCGCATTTTCATGGCGGCATTAGCCAGAGAAGTGTCAGATGGAATGTACTCAACGTTTCTGGTCATGACCTGTTGTACCTGCATAATAAACTCCTTTGCGTGTTTCACACTGCGTGGTTAGTGTTTCGCGGTGTCTTCCGCGTTGGCCGTACGCGCAATGAATTCACCGGTGATCGCCGGCAGATGCTCGTGCAGCCACTGTGCCATGTCAATTTCAGCGGGCAGGAACTCGTCACAAAGGGTGATGGTCGCGGGATCGTCAATGGCCCCTGCGGCGGCCTTCAGTACGGTATAGGAGGCGATTTTCATTTGCTGAAACACATAGATGCTCATGGCACCCTTGACTACTTCGTCACCCACCAGAATGCCGCTGGCCGATTGCGCAAAGCCCATGACTTTGGCGCCAAGATCTTTGATTGCCGAGACACTGCCGCCGCACTTTTCGATGTGATCCTTGAGCAGGTCCTGCTGGCTCCGGGTCCTGATGACCTGGGTATCGATCAGTTGCTTGAGCTCGGGGTAGTGTTCAAGCCTGTCGGAGAACGACGAGAGCATGCTCTCGGCCTGTTGCTCCATCGCATGCGCGTCACGTAACCAGTCGAGTATGATTTCCTTGATATCATCCATAGTTTCACCTTCGTCCTTTTGGGAAATATCGTAAAAATGTTGACCACAGTCAGCCGCAAAGGTTCACTCTGTGCCGTCCTCCTGCTGACGGAAACCTGCCTCATAGGCTTCCACAAAAGCATTGCGCAAGATGGAAACAAATGCCTGCCAGGCGCTGACGTCCTGGTCGTCAAGGCTGCCGCTGATGTCAATATCTGAGGCAATCCGGTCTTCGGGCTGATTACGAAAGATCTGGCCCAGTGCGGCGACCAGTGCTTCCCAGGCAGCGCTCAGCAGACCTTCGTCGGCGTCCTCTGACAGGTCAAGTATCGCAACATTGTCCAGCACCGGCCTGGCATAACCGGACAGCTGTCCGTCATCGGCCTGTAGCTCCATAAAAAAGTCCCCTTCGCCGGATTCAATGTCGAAGTTGCCGTAGGCTTCCGTAAAATCTGTGATCCGCGTCAAATCCACGCCCGTAACACGAAGGTCCAACTCAAAGTTGCGGAAATCCCCCAGCGGGTCCAGGTAACCCTGCGCACTTGCGCTGGCGCTGTCCAGCACCCGGCCCTCCAGTGAATAATCGGCGCGAACCTCCCCCTCACTGCGGTCAGCGTTACTGAGGTTGGTAAACTGACCGTTCAACTCATTCAGTACCAGATGCACCGGTGGTTGCGACTGGAAATTGTGAAAATGCAATTGTCCCTGCACAATTTCCAGCCGGTCAATGCGGATTGGCAGCAGCTGCTGCAGGGCGTCGCGCCAGTCAGTGCCGGTGCCGGCCTGGGCAACATCAGACGGCGTGTCGACAAAGTGCAGTTCGGGCCGGGAAAACGCCACTGTGGCGACGATGGCACCGTTCAGCAATGCCGGCCAGTTCACCGACAGATCAATCGCCGTGACCCGGAAAAAAGGCACTGGCACCTCGTCTTCTATCTTGACTACGTCCAGCTCCTTCAGCACATAGGCGCCTCGCCACAGAGCCAGGTCAACGTCACTGACATGGCCGCGATAATCGCCCATATCTGCCAGACTGTTGTTGATGTAGTGCCTGGTTACAGAGGGCAGCGCCAGGCGGATGCCAATCAGTAAAACCAGCACAACCAGCACAGCGATCAGTGGTTTGCGATACGCCATGGCTAAAGCCTTCAGTTATGGTTTGTCGCTCATTGCCTGGCCGCGTTGCCAGTAGCGCAGTTGCCGGCATGTCTTGATGAATTCCCCGGCCGAATCTCCGCTTGCCAGATTCATACACCCCTGGTCCAGGGCCATGGTTATGCCGGCGCTGTCCAGCAGGGGCGTGGCAGCATCGATATAGGCAATGAATTTCTGGTGATCATAGGCATCCTTGACAAAGTTCTGCGCCGCCGGATTGCTGGCCAGCTCGGGGGCACTGTCCTGGCCAGCCAGCAGCACTACCGCATCGTACAGGACGGACGGACCACCCTCGACTTTCTGGTTGACCTGTACGCGACTGCCATCGCTGGTCCTGATCTCTCCGGCAGCCGGGGCAATGACTTCCAGCATGGTACCTTCTGCTTTGCAGGCGGTCTGCAGCGCGCTGAACGTGCCCATGTCCGCACCGGCGCTCATCAGCACCCCGATTTTCCGGCCCTTGAAGCTATCGGGACCATTCTTCATGATGCTCAGCTTGTCTGATGGAGGCAGGTCCTGACGGGTGGGCAGGGCAGCGCCGGCCGGCTCTGGCAACGGGTCAAGCGACAACATGCCAGCCACCCGGGTCGCCAGCGTTTCATCAATATTGCGCAGGTGCGCCACCATGCGTTCGCGGATGCGGCCGGTGTTGACTTTGCTCAACTCGAAGCCTAGCGCATTGGCCATGTGTTGCTGCTCGACAGATGTCTGGCTGATGTAGAACTGGCGGGCCTGGCTGTAGTGGTCGGCAAAGGTTTCTGATCGCACACGTTGTTTTGTCCCGGTCACTGGTGCACTGTAGCTGGTAAACCCGCGCATGGGACATTCGCGCGGCCCGCCTTCGTCGCCCCAGCTGTTGGGTTCGTAATTCGCGCGGCCTTTGGGGTTATGCATGGCCATATGCCCGTCCTGCTGGAAGTGATGCACAGGGCACTTGGGTGCATTGATCGGGATGTGCGTAAAGTTCGGCCCGCCCAGGCGTTTGAGCTGGGTATCGAGGTAGGAAAAATTGCGTCCCTGCAGCAGCGGATCTTCAGAGTGATCAACACCCTTGACAATATTCTGGGTACAGAACGCAACCTGCTCGGTTTCGGCAAAAAAGTTGTCCACGACATGGTCCAGCACCAGGCGGCCGACCGGTCGTATGGGGACCTGCTCTTCGGGAATGATTTTGGTGGCATCCAGCACATCGAATTCGAAACGTTCAGCAAATTCATCGTCAAAGACCTGAAGGCCCAGCTCCCACTCCGGATAGTCTCCCTGGCTGATGGCATCCCATAGATCACGACGATGGAAGTCCGGATCGGCGCCGTTTATTTTCAGGGCTTCGTCCCACAGGACTGATTGCAGACCCTGTTTCGGTTTCCAGTGGAATTTCACAAACACTGCTTTGCCGTCGCTATTAACCAGGCGAAAGCTGTGCACGCCAAAACCTTCCATGAACCGGAACGAGCGCGGAATGGCCCGGTCCGACATGATCCACATGACCATGTGCATGCTTTCCGGGGTCAGAGAAATAAAATCCCAGAAGTTGTCGTGTGCGGTCTGTGCCTGCGGGAAGCCACGATCAGGTTCCTGCTTGGCGGCATGAATCAGATCGGGAAACTTGATGGCGTCCTGGATGAAGAACACCGGGATATTATTGCCGACGATGTCCCAGTTGCCTTCCCGGGTGTAGAGCTTGACCGCGAAGCCGCGCACATCACGGGCCAGATCGAACGAACCCTTGTTGCCGGCGACGGTTGAAAAACGCACAAAAGCCGGTGTCCGTTCGCCGGGTCGCTGGAAAATATCAGCACAGCTTAAATCGGCAAGCGACTCGTAGGTCTCGAAGAAACCGTGTGCACCGAAGCCGCGGGCGTGCACTACACGTTCCGGGATACGTTCATGGTCAAAATGAAAAATCTTGTCCCGCAGAATGTGATCTTCCATCAGCGTCGGGCCGCGCAAACCGGCCTTCAGCGAATTCTGGTCATCGGCAACCGGCCCGCCCTGTTGTGTTGTCAGTACGGCGGCGCGGTCGCCGGCGAGTTGATGCAGCTCGCCGCCATGGCCGCGTTCAGTGTGGGCCTCGACGTCGTCCGACCCTCCGCTGTTGCTGCCCGTTTCTGTGAGATCTGGCTTTTCCTGGTCGGTCATTACTGTCTCCTTGTGTGCCGGACCTGTCGTCCGGGCTGCTGGTTGCCAAAAAACCGGGCATGTTGTCCGGCATTTGTCCTCACTCACTGCGGGGGGATACAATTTGATCCCCGTTTATCAAAAATGTGGAGCCGCAACATGGAACGAACTGGCTCGAACACCGATCATGAGTCTGCGCATCTGGAAGCGCTGCTGGACCACCTGGATGAACTCGGCGAGGAAGCAGAGGACACGGTCAGTGTCGGCCAGATTTTCGAGGTCGTGGGCACACGCTCCTTTGCGCCGTTGTTGATGCTGGTCGGGATGCTGATAGCGTCCCCGCTAAGTGGCATCCCGGTGTTTCCTACCACGGTGGCGGCGGTCATCCTGCTGGTCACGCTGCAGATGCTGGTTGGCAGAAAGCACTTCTGGCTGCCCGACCGTCTGCTCAGGGTTACGGTGCCTGGCGACAAACTGACGTTTGCGCTTAAGTGGCTTAAACCACCGGCCCGTTTTGTCGACCGCATCACCATGCCGCGGTTGCATGCGCTGGTATGTGGACCCAGCATCTACGTCATCGCCATCATTTGTCTGTTAATTGCCGTACTGATGCCGATGATGGAATTCATTCCGTTTTCGTCCTCTGCGGCGGGTGTGGTGTTCATGGCCTTTGGCGTGTCCCTGGTGTCGCGTGACGGACTGGTCGCGCTGATCGCGTATGCCAGTACTGCCGTGATAGTTGGTTTGCTGGTCTACGCGTTTATTTAGCGCCGGGGCGGTTTCAGTTCAAGTTGATGCCACATATGCTTGGTGACGCGCTGCCGATTATTGTATCCCTGCCAGGGGTCGTCACCGGCGGCCTGCAGTGACTCCAGCCGGGACCACAGGTTACCGATATGCCATTGCGCAGCGCTGTCCAGACTGTCCAGTTCGTCCCGGCGTATCGGCACTGATACCGGCAGTCCCGGCCGTGCGCGCACCGAGTAGGCCGCCACCGTGCTGGCCCCGCGACTGTTGCGCAGGTAGTCGATGAAAATTTTGTTGATACGGTTTTTCGGGCCCATCTTGCTGGCGAAATGATCAGGCAACTGCCTGGCCATGAACAGGCTGATGCCTTTGGCAAAGGCCTTGCCTTCGTCCCAGTCCAGGTGCCGGGCCAGCGGAATGACCACGTGCATGCCTTTACCGCCACTGGTTTTGAGATAGACGTCCAGCTCGAGTTCATCAAGCAAGGTCAGCAGCAGGCGGGTAGCATCCAGCATGGCTTGCCAGGGCAGGGCGGGGTCCGGGTCCAGGTCCAGCACCAGACGATCTGGATGTTCGATGCGATCGGTGGTGGCATTCCAGGTGTGATACTCCACCGTGCCCATCTGCACCGATCCTACCAGTGCCTTCAGCGAATCAATTTCCATCAGCCGGTCATGTCCGGGATCAAGGGCCGGGTCAAGGTGTTTGATGTTGGGTATGGACAGGTTCTCCGCATGTTTCTGGAAGAATTGCTGTCCCGCTATGCCCGAGGGCGCGCGTAGCAACGACACCGGCCGTGCTTCCATGTGAGGCAGCAGCCACTCGGCGATGGACGCGTAGAACGCCGCCAGTTCAACTTTGCGGGTGCCGCTGTCCTTGTCGATGACGCGCTCCGGGCTGCTGATCGCGATGGAGGCGATTTTGTCGGTGTTGCCGCTGTGGCGGGCGCGACCGGTCTTGCTGGTGCCACCGGCGTCGCTGGTCTTGCTGGCGATGTCTTTTGCGGTGGCCGGTTTTTCGCGAACAATATCCTGTGCCGGTTTATCGTCGCGCAGGGAAACAAACACCGCGTGGCGAATAATGTTGGCGCGGGTCCACTGGGAAAACTCCACCTCGCAAACCAGCGTCGGCCGCACCCAGTGAATGTCGC
Source organism: uncultured Gammaproteobacteria bacterium (assembly GCA_913058135.1). Classification (GTDB taxonomy): domain Bacteria; phylum Pseudomonadota; class Gammaproteobacteria; order Pseudomonadales; family Pseudohongiellaceae; genus Pseudohongiella. The sequence goes on along the minus strand of CAJXPR010000026.1, from coordinate 20,339 downwards.
GCGCGGCCGGTAGCTCTTCGGTGTGCACCAGCGCGGGTCTGGTTTTACGCTGCAGTTTGCCCAACTGCCCGGCGATTTCTTTCAGTTTGCGGTTGTTGAAGCCGGTGCCCACCTTGCCACAGTAGGCGATTTCCTTGCTGCCCGGTTCAGTGTGCACACCCAGCAACAGGGCGCCAAAGCCTTCGCGGCTGCCCTTGGGCTCAGTATAACCGATGATGACAAACTCCTGGCGTAGCAGACATTTCAGCTTGATCCAGTCCGCACTGCGACCAGACCGGTAGCCGCTGTCGGCGCGCTTGCCGATGACCCCTTCCAGAGACATCGAACAGGCGCTATCGTAAATGTTTTTGTAGCTGGCACTGGCGAAGGTCTCCGAAAAGCGCAGCAGGTCTTGTGGGTTGTCGGCCATGACTTTTTCCAGTTCCTGCCGGCGTGCGTCCAGCGGCTGGTCACGAAGATCGCGACCGCTCAGAAATGGCGCATCAAACAGGTAGTAGACAATGCGCTGGCTGAGCTTGTGGTCCAGGGCATTTTGCAGTGCCTGGAAGTCCGGCAGTCCGTCCTTGTCCAGGACGACCATCTCGCCGTCCAGCCAGCTGTTATCGATCGGCAATTTGCGCAAGGCTTCAGCCTGGGCCGGCAATTTCGAGGTCCAGTCGTGACCGTTTCGGGTTAGCAGCTTCACCTTGCCGTCGCTGACGCGGGTCAGCAGACGGTAGCCGTCAAACTTGATTTCATAAAGCCAGTTGCCGACCGGTGGACGCGTGACCAGGGTTGCCAGTTGGGGTTTGAGCGATGCCGGCAGACGTGCTTTTGGTGCGGCTGTTTTTGCGACGGATGCTTTTGATGCGGATGCCTTTGATTCGGGCGTCTTCTGTCTACCATTTCCACGGGTTTGGCCATTGCCGGGGTCTGACGTTTTGACGCTGCCGGGCTCGGCCTCAACGATGTCATAGTCCGACGTGGGGCGGGCGGCTTCATCGTCATCCTTAATCAGCAGCCATTGATCCTGTTTGCTGTCCTTGAAGCGTGTGCGGATCAGGTTCCAGGTACCGGAGAGTTTTTCGCCGGACAGCGAAAATGTAAGTTTGCCGCGACGATAGGCTTTTTCCGGATCTTCTTCGGGTTTCCAGGTGCCCTGGTCCCAGACGATGACATGGCCAGCGCCATACTCGCCCTTGGGTATGTCGCCTTCAAAGGTGGCGTAATTCAGCGGATGGTCCTCAACATGCACTGCCAGGCGTTTAACCTCTGGATCCAGACTCGGCCCTTTGGGCACTGCCCAGCTTTTCAGCGTGCCATTCAGCTCCAGCCGGAAGTCATAATGCAGGCGGCTGGCGTGATGTTTCTGCACCACAAAAATAAGCGCGTTCGGGTCCTCACGATGGACCCGTTGCTCAACATCGTCGCGCGGTTCCGAGGTGATATCGAAATTTCGTTTGCGTTGGTATTCGCTGGCTCGAGCTGCCATGGTACTGCCTCCATGCTATTTACCTGACGCGCGCTTGCGCGGCTTCCGTCCGCTGTTTTTGGTTTTTTTGTCTCCCTTGGCTTTGACTGAGCCGGATGCCGATTCCTTGTTGCCGGCCAGACTGCGCTTCAGCAATTCAGTCAGGTCGATGACATCCGCGCTTCTTCGTGGCTCACCGGTGTCTTCAGCCTCAGGTACAGACTTGATCTCGCCCGCCCTGGCTTTTTCATCAACCAGGGCCAGAATATTGTCATCAAAAGTATTGCGGTACTCATCGCCTTGCCAGTCCGTGGTCATGTCAGCGACCAGACGTTCAGCCATGTCAATCTCCTTGGCGCTGAGATCGGGATCAATGACGGATTCGTGCAAATCCAGTGTCTCAATGCTGCGCACTTCGGCAGGCCAGCGCAGCAGCATCATCACCAGAGCCGCATCGCGAGGCATGATCGCTGCCAGCCGTTGCCGGGTTCTGATGACAACGTAGGCCAGAGCGATGCGTTCGGTTTTTTTCAGCGTTTCGCGCAGCAGTGCATAGACTTTTTCGCCACGCCGTACCGGGCTGAGGAAATACGGCTTGTTAAAATTGATCAACGGTACGCTGTCATGCTCGACAAACGCGAAGATATCGATGGTCTGTGTGGCTTTGGGGTGGGCGGCCTTGATCTCATCCTCGTCAATGACGACGTAGTGACCCTTCTCGTGCTCCACGCCCTTGACGATGTGCTCGCGGCCAATGGCTTTGCCGGTGGTCTTGTTGATGCGTTTGTAGCCCACCGGATCCATGGTGCGCTCATCCAGCCAGTCAAAGTTGATGCGTTGTGATGAGGTCGCGGAGACCAGCGACACCGGAATGTGAACCAGCCCGAAACTTATTGCGCCTTTCCATATCGCTCTGGCCATTGGCACCTCCCTGTTTACCATGCCTTCATAAAAGTGACCGTCGCCCACTCCTAAAGTTTCATGGCGAGGTGAAAAAAAGCCGGGAACAATATTTGGCGCATGCGGTCAACCGGTTGCAGGGTTAAAAAGGGATGGATGGCAAAACAGCATGTTCCGGAGCTGATTTGCGACACAAGGAGGTGTCATCTTGCTCTCATCGACGCAAACCATACCCAAACGTGGCATTTACCTGTACCCCTGTGAACAGTACTGTGCCGAGCATGAAACTGTCGTACACAGGACTATCTGTGAAGAAATCGCCGGCCTGCTTGGCGGTCATTTCTGTGGTGATTTCAGGGGTGCTTTCGGAGGTGATTCGGGAGCCAGTCCGGTGACGAATGTGGCTGGTTATTATGTGCCTTCGGACACACTGACCAGAGCGACCTGTCAGAATCTTCACATTGCCACCGAGCAGGACTTTTTTGGCGGCGTGGTGCCGGCACGCTGGATGGCGACAAAGGCGCTGTCCCATCCATTATGGAATGAACGTGCCGTCGCGCCCGCTGACTGGAATCCGGACTTCATGGATCTGGCCGGTCATGTTGTGCTGCGCGGTTACACCGTGTTCAGTCTTGATGATGCACTGGCTGCAGGGCTGCATTTGCTGGAGCAGGGGCCAATACGGCTGAAGTCGTGTCAGGGCAAAGCCGGCAAGGGGCAGCGTGTTGTCGACACGCCTATGGCGTTATACGTTGAGCTGGCGGCAATGTCCGAGAGCGAGGTCCATGCTGATGGGCTGGTCGTTGAGGAGCATCTGGTCGACGTCAAAACGTTCAGCGTTGGACAGATAAATATCGGCGGTCAGATTGCCAGCTATGTCGGCACACAGGGTCTTGTTGCCGACAATAACGGCGACATGGTTTATGGCGGCACCCGCCTGCTGATGACCCGCGGTGACTACGATGCGCTGCTGGCAACGCGATTGTGTCCCGGGCTGGCGACTGTCATCAGTCAGGCCCGATGCTACGAACAGGCAGCACTGGCGGTGTTCAACGGCCTGCTGCTGTCGCGACGCAACTACGACGTCGCCGTCGGTGTCAATGCCCGCGGCGAGCCGGTGTCCGGTGTGCTTGAGCAATCGTGGCGTATCGGCGGGGCCAGCAGCGCCGAAATTTTTGGCCTGGCAGAGCTGGCGCGCAATCCCGACATCGCAACCGTACAGGCAGCTTCCATGGAACTCTACGGCGCCGACACAGTGCCGCCGGAGGGCGCAAGAATGATTTACCGCGGTTGCGACGCCGTTGTCGGCGATATCATCAAATGTGTGAAGGTGGTTTGTGATGAACGCGCAGATTAAATCCGTCAACATCCCGGTTGGTGAAGAGCATATTGCAGGCACCATGTTGGCACCGGAAGCCAGAATGCCCGGCTTCCTGTTTGTGCATGGCTGGGGTGGCAACCGCCAGCGCGATCTGGCCAGGGCCGAAAAAATCGCCGGGCTGGGTTGCCTGTGTCTGACATTCGATCTGCGTGGTCATGAAAATACCGAATCCCAACGCCGTTCAGTGCGCCGACCGGATAGCCTTGCCGATGTCCTTGCAGCGTATGACTGTCTGGCTGAACAACGTTCGGTGGACGAATCCCGTATCGGCGTCATCGGCACCAGCTACGGTGGTTATCTGTCGGCGTTACTCACAGGATTGCGACCTGTGCGCTGGCTCGCATTGCGAGCGCCGGCGCTGTACTGGGACGAGGAGTGGGAGCTGCCCAAGGTCAGCCTGGACCGGGACAGATTGATGGTCTATCGATCCTCGCGCTGGACGCCCGATGACAATCGTGCGCTGGCCGCCTGCGCGGACTTTGGTGGCGATGTTCTGTTGATAGAGTCCGAAACAGATGACTTTGTACCGCACCCGACCATCATGAGTTACCGGTCGGCTTTTGCGGCCACGCATTCACTGACACACCGGATTATCGAAGGCGCAGATCACGGACTTTCTACGGAAAAATGTCAGAAAGCCTACAGTATGATTCTGCATGACTGGGCCACCGAGATGGTGATCGGGTCGCGCATCAAGGACCCTGTGCTGGGCCTTGAACGTTGAACTTTGTCGCTGCCCGGGTGTCACAATTAGCAGGGCAAACGAGTCCCGTGCGTAAAAATGTTTTTCTGCGAAAATGGAAAATCTGTTACTTAAAATGGATAGTTCAAATGGAGAAGTACGATGAAAAACACACTACTGAGCGCCGCCATCATTGCCGCGTTGGGATTTTCTGTGACGCTTCATGCTAATCAGCAAGAGCAAGAAACTACTACTGGCACCACAAACAACCCAACTACTGGCAATACGATTGACAATGATGTCAACAACGCCGACCGTAACCGGATGGATCGCGATCGACAGGACCGCAATCAGGACAATACCCTGAATGAAACCGATCGCGATATGAACCGGGAAGATTCGCGTCCCGCGAATGCATTAACCACCAACGAAACCAACCGCAATCTGGAGCGTTACAACATGGATGATAATGCAATTGAAGCCGAAGAATTTGTAGAAACAGCAGCCGCCAAAGGCATAGCTGAGGTGGAAACTGCGCGTATGGCGCTTGACGAAGGCAGCCCCGCTCTGCACGGGTTTGCCAACAAGATGATCGAGGATCATTCCGCGGCCAACGACGAGCTGAGGGCCATTGCGCAGGCAGAAGGTCTGGAGGTAGCCGATGACCCGACGCTGATGGACCGCGCCAAGGCGATGATTCTCAGCGTCAGGAGCGGTGAGTCGTTTGACGAGGCCTATATCAACAATCAGATCGAGGCGCATGAGGAAACCATTGAACTGTTTGAGCGTGGCGCCCGTTCCGATCACCCGGAGGTGCGCACATTTGCGCAGAACAAACTGCCTGTATTGCAAGAGCACCTGCGCATGGCCAACGATCTGAAAGCGCAACACATGACGCGTTAACCCGAGCGTAATCTCAGGGACAAAGCAGTGCCTCCGGCTCGCCAACCGAAACACCGGGCCCAGTGGCTGGGTATCGGCAGGGCGGTCGGAGGTGCCGTTGTGTTCGGTATGCCACTGATGATGACCATGGAGATGTGGTGGCTGGGACTTTTTGTTGATCCACTGCGGTTATTGTTGTTGGTGCTGATCAGCCTGCCCGTGCTGGTCGGGGTGTCGAGTGTCATCGGTTTCAAGAACAGTCGTCTGCCGCTTGACAATATTATCGACGTTTTTGTCGCCTATGCATTCGGTTTTATTGTCTCCGGCATTGTGTTGTACCTGTTTCACGAAATCAGCCCTGACAAGGACGCAGGCGTCAATTTCAGCTCCACCATGCTGCAGGCGATACCGGCGAGTCTTGGCGCGTTGCTGGCCAGAAGTGAACTGGGCAGCGGCGAACATGACCGGGCTGCAGAAAAAACCGGCCGTGACAGGCTCGTTGTGATGATAGTCGGCGCCCTGTTTCTCGCGCTGAACGTGGCACCAACGGAAGAGATACGTCTGATTACCTACCAGATGACATCCTGGCATTTGCTGGCGTTGTTTATGGTCACATTTGTGATCATGTACATTTTCAGTTTTGCCAGTAGTACGTCTCCCGGACGCAACAGCCACTGGGCAAGTAACAGTTTCATTTATCTGGCCCGAACCTGCACCGCCTTTGTGGTTGCATTGGTGACCAGCGTGCTGATGTTATGGGTGTTTGGTCACACTGATGGCCTGGGCACCGGCCAGTTCGTGGCCATTTCCATTGTCCTGCTGTTTCCGGCCGGGATCGGCGCGGCGGCGGCACGACTGATTATTTGAGACCGCAATCGTCGGGAGGGATCCGGATTGACGGAAAAAGGAATTTTTTCATCACGGCAGTGGCAACAGACGCCTTTGTGGGAGCGGCTGGTTGGAATCGCCGGCTTTCTGCTCGTGTGTTTTACCGTCGTCTACCTGACGCATGCGGCGCTTCAGGGTAGCGACAACCCACCTGATATTCGCTTTGAACTGGTTTCAGTACGACCAGGCGAGGCGAGCTATCTGGTGCTGGTCGATGTCAGCAATTCGGGCGGCTTGACTGCGGCAGACCTGCAGCTGGAGGCGCAACTACGGGGCACTGACGCACCGCCGGAAACGGCGTCCAGTCAGTTGGATTATCTTGCGCCCGATTCAACGCGTCGGGTCGGGTTTTACTTTGCGACTGATCCTGCCCGGGGCGAGTTGGTGTTCAGGCCGCTCGGATATCGGGAGCCTTGACGTGTCAATTGTGCTTGCGTTTGTCGGTGTCATTCTTATCGTGGTTGTCATGCTCGATCAGGTGGTGACGACATTGACCATGGAAGGTGCCGGCCCCGTGTCGCGACCGGTTTCGCATATCCTGTGGCGCTGCCTACGTATCGCGGGAATAACCAGACACCCTCGTTTAAGTCTTATCAGTGGCCCGGCGACACTGCTGGGTATTATTCTCTTCTGGATTATCTGTCTGTGGGCCGGCTGGGTACTGATTTTCTGCTGGCAGGGAATCACCCTTGTCAATGCCCAGACGTCGGTGCCCGCCGCAATGACGGAGCGCATCTACTATGCCGGTTACACCATCACTACCATTGGTTACGGCGATCTGCGTGCCCTCAATACGCCAGGACGTATTGCCTCAGTCGCGGCCGGGTTTAACGGATTGTTCCTGCTGTCACTGGCCATCACCTACAGTATCCAGGTGCTGACGGCGGTCGTCGAGAACCGGCGCCTGGCGTTGATGATCAACGTGCTGATCAATCACCGCGTGGTGCAACCGTCGGATGAACAGCGTGCCCAGTTGCTCGATTTCATGTGTTCGCGTTTGGGGAGTCTGGACATGGCTATTGCCGGTGCAGCACAAAAATATCTGGCCTATCCGGTCATCCGCTTTTTCAGTGAACGCTCCGAGCAGGTGTGTTTGTCGTTGAATGTATATCGCCTGTATCGATACCTTGCTGGCCTGTCAGCAGACCAGGATCAGTTGCCAGCGCCGATGGCGGTGCAAACGGAAAATACCTGCGCACTGCTGCGCACCCTCGTCCTTAACGCTACAGCGGATCGCTGGCCGCTGACCAGCCCCGATAAACACGGACAGGCCGCCAGGCCGATGGCATCAAAACGCAGTAACAGTTCCCGTGACCAGTCATTTGAGAAGAGGCTGAACGCCTACGTCGATGCCAACTATTGGCGCGGCCATTCGGACACGCGGCGCTGAACTGGCGCCGCATCTTCTTGTCTGATAGTGTACAGGTGCCACCCCGCGGGGCGGTCTTGATGTTAAAACGGATAAATATCAACGCAAAAAAAAAGGAGTGGTTTGATGAAAAATTCAAACGGAAAGGACGATGCCATAAAACTGCTGATAGCGGATCACAAGAAAGTAAAAAAGGCCTTCAGGCAATACGAGGAGCTTGGCCCCCAGGCGTATGTCAGCAAGAAAAAACTGGCTGACGAGATCTGCTCGGAGCTACTTGCGCACACTCAGGTTGAAGAAGAAATTCTTTACCCGCTGTTTGTCAGGAAAGTAAGCAAGGAAAAAGCCCTGGCCAACGAAGCCATCGTTGAACACTCAAGCGCCAAGGACCTCATCAAGCAGATACTGGAGATGAACAGTGACGAGGACCTGTTTGACGCCAAGGTAAAAGTTCTGTCTGAATACATCAACCATCACGTCAAGGAGGAGGAAAAGGAAATGTTTCCGCTGTTGCGTGCTGCCGAAGCCGACCTGGTGGAGGTTGGCGCAAAAATCAGGCAGCGCAAACAGGAAATCCTGGATCAACCCCGATGATGCTTGCCATTAACTGAGGGTGTGTAGTGTTCCAGCGGTTTCACCGCCGGACCATGCAGTACCGTCCCATCGTGATCGAAGCGGGATCCGTGACACGGGCAATCCCAGGTGCGGTCCGCTTCGTTCCAGCCAACCACACAACCCAGATGTGTGCAGGTCGCTGACACCACATGCAGGTGATCATGCTCGTCACGATAGGCGGCCACCTTGCGATCATCGATTTTCATCACCGCCGCTTCATTGCGGGCCAACGCGTCCACCGGTCCGGGTCTGCTACTCAGGTGGCCGCTGACAAAATGGTGAGCTACCGAGGCGGTTTCCTTGACAAACGTCGAGGCACCAGCCAGCGGACGGATTCGTTTGGCATCAAACAGCTCCAGCCATGGGTTACTGCCGCCGGTGAGCAGAGCGCACAGTATCGAGGCCGCCGAGCTGCCGTTGGTGATACCCCACGCCGCAAAACCGGTGGCAACCAGGCAGGGGTCGCCCAGCGATGTAGACCAGCCTACGTACGGTACGCTGTCCATGGACGTGTAGTCCTGGTTTACCCAACGGTAAGCGGCGGGTTCTGCCTGGAAATTTGTCCTTAGCCAGGACTCTATATCGTTAAAATGCCGTCGCTCGTCTTCGACGTGGCCGGGCTTGAATGCACTGCCGGCCACGATAGCGTATGGGTCGCCAGCAGCGTTGATATGGGTGCGGATGGAATACCGTGGATTTTCCACATTGACGTACATGCCCTGCAGCGATTCCGCCACAGTGGCTGGTATCCTGGCCGCCACAACAGGTTCAGCCTGCGGGAATGCACGCATGTAATAACCACCGGTGTTGCCCAGCGGCAGGTGCGTGGCCATCACCACATGACGGGCATTGACGTGACCGTGGGGCGTGTCCACGCGTCCTGATTGCCAGGCCGTGACGGGGCTGTCCGCAAATACGTGGCAACCCTCACCGGGGATGGTTGCCGCCAGTCCTTTGAGGTATTGCGCGGGATGGAACCGGGCCTGATCGTCGAAACGTATCGCCCCCGCAATGGCAAAGGGCAGTTCAGTCGTCCTGACATAGGAGGCTGGCAATCCCAGTCGTCTGGTGAGCTCGACTTCGCGCTCGATATTATAGATCTGTGACTGATCGCAGGTGTAAGTATAGGCTGCGGCACTTTCCAGATCGCACTCGATCGCATGCTCCGCGACCAGACGCCGTATCGTTGCCAGTCCATGTTCCTGCGCGCTGGCATAGAGCTGCGCCTGATGCTCACTGAATTTGTCCGCCAGTGTGTGGTACATCAGACCGTGCTGGGAGGTGACCTTGGCTGTTGAGCGCCCGGTGGCCTGATGGCCAATCTCGAGGGCCTCAATCAGCGCCACGGTCATCCCCGCGTCCTTCAGCAAGCGGGCGGTTGTCACACCCACAATGCCGGCGCCCACAACGGCCACGTCAACATCCATGGTCCCGGATAAGGACGGAAATGTCGGACCCTGCGCGGACTGCTCCCAGTAACACCCATGATGCTGCTGCGTCGTCATAAAAGCTCTCCCTGCCAATCAACTCAACGTGAACAGTGTGGTGCAATGCCGGCGGTGCCGGTGCGCGCGTCAGGCGCTCTTTTTCAGTGCGGTGATCAACTCCTGCTTGCGCATTTTGGAGCGGCCGTGAATATCACGTTTTTGCGCTTCCTTCATGAGTTCATCCTTGGTTTTGTCCTCAAGTTTGCCCTGTTTGGTCTTGCCCTTGCGGGTGTCCGCAGCCTGTTTGGCCGAGTCGCTACGGTCGCTTGATTTTTCTTTGGAACTCTTGTCCTGTCCGGAGCCTCCCTTGCGCTCACCGCCACCGCTTTGCTTGTTGACAGTGGCCCACGCCCTGGCTTCAGCTTCATCAGGCGAGACACCTTTTTCTTCGTAACTTTCTTCAATGTGTTCGGCTTTTCGCTGTTGCTTGTCGGTATATTTGTCTTTGCTTCCTCGCGGCATAATCACATCCTCCATGGATTGCCTGATCGTCTTCAATAAATTCGACTGCCCTCTTGGCAAAAAGTTCGGCAGCAAAAAGTTCGGCAGCAAAAAGTTCGATTTCTGCAGGGCACGAAACTATTGGCGGTAAAGCATGTCGTAATTGACAGGTGGAAAGGATTTTCACAAGGAGATTTTTATGGACGAACGGACCCTCCCGCCGCAGCATCAGGATCAGCGGCCCGGGCGTGAAGACGAAATGCACCCGCGGCCCGAATACTACTCCGACACCTATAAAGCCGCTGGCAAACTGGCCGGCAAGGTTGCCATCATCACCGGCGCTGACAGTGGCATCGGCCGCGCGGTGGCGGTGTACTACGCCCGCGAAGGCGCAGATATCGTGGCGTTGTATCTGGAAGAGCATGACGACGCCGAACTTACCCGCCGTGAAGTCGAGTCTGCCGGACGCGAAGTACTGATGTTCGCCGGGGATGTAGCCGACGTTCAGCACTGCCAGGAGGTCGTGCAAAAGACCATGGACAGGTTCGGTCGCATCGATATTCTGGTAAACAACGCGGGCGAGCAGCATCCACAGAAGAACCTTGAAGATATCAGCGACGAGCAGCTGGAGAGGACGTTCCGCAGTAACATCTTTGCCATGTTTCGGTTGACCAAAGCCGTGCTTCCGCATCTGGAGGCGGGCGCCGCGATCATCAATACCACGTCGGTCACGGCCTATAAAGGCAACCCGGTGCTCATTGACTACTCGTCCACCAAGGGTGCCATCACCTCGTTCACGCGCTCGCTTTCCATCAACCTGGCGCCGCGCGGCATACGCGTGAACGGTGTGGCGCCCGGGCCGATCTGGACACCGCTGATCCCCTCGACCTTTCCCGAAGACAGTGTCGAAAAATTCGGTGCCAGCACGCCCCTGGGCCGCCCGGGACAACCCGCGGAGCTGGGGGCGGCCTATGTGTATCTGGCCTGCGGCGATTCCAGCTACATGACCGGACAGGTACTGCACCTGAACGGTGGCAGCGTCATCAACGGTTGATGCCTATGCCAGCCTCACGCAAACAACTCAAGGCGACCCAGTCGCCCAGAATAGCCATCGAGTCGGTCAGCCCGTCGGTAGACGCCGGGCGCTTTGCGGCCAAGGCCATTGTTGATAAACCGGTCACGGTCAGCGCTGTCGTCTTCGTTGACGGTCATGAAAAGCTGCAGGCACGGGTGTTATGGCGGCCAGCGCCGCAGACCCGCAAGACACAACAAAAAGGCTGGTCGGCATCGACATTGCGTTTCCTCGGCAACGATCACTGGGAAACAGAGATCCGCTGTGACACGGTCGGGCGCCTGGAATTCATGATTGAGGCGTGGATCGACCACTACCTCGGCTTTTGTGATGAAATCGAGAAAAAATTCGCCGCGGGTGTGGATATCAGCCTGGAGCTGCAGGAAGGCGAGGCGCTGCTGCAGGACGTGCTGACCGGCGAGATCGAGGACAACGATGCACGCGCCGACGTTGAGCAGCTGCTGTCGCGGCTGCGCACGGCAGCGTCCGATGAAGACAAAATGCTGTTGTTGCTGGCATCTGACAGCGTATCTGCCGTGTCCCGTGCGGAGAGCAAACCGCACCGCGTGCTCAGTGACAGTTTTGCCATCGAGGTCGAGCGTCAGGCAGCTGAATTTGCCAGCTGGTACGAACTGTTTCCGCGATCGATGACCGATGATGCCGCCCGGCACGGAACCTTTGCTGATGTGACACGCCAGTTGCCCCGCATTCGTGCCATGGGCTTCGACGTGCTGTATTTCCCGCCGATTCATCCCATCGGCCACACCCATCGCAAAGGCCGTAACAATGCCCTGATCGCAAACGCCGATGATCCGGGCAGCCCCTACGCCATTGGCAGCGAAGCCGGCGGGCACGAGGCCATCCATCCCGAACTGGGTTCGCTGGAGGACTTTCTGCAACTGGTGCAGGACGCCCACGAGCATGGTCTGGAGATCGCGCTGGATTTTGCCATCCAGTGTTCGCCGGACCATCCCTGGCTGAAGCAGCATCCGGAGTGGTTTCGGTGGCGTCCCGATGGCAGTGTCCGTTATGCGGAGAACCCGCCCAAAAAGTATGAAGACATCGTTAACGTGGATTTTTACGCCGAAGGGGCGATACCCGATCTTTGGCTGGCGCTGCGGGATATCGTCATGACCTGGGTGGAGCGGGGCGTGAAGATGTTTCGGGTGGATAATCCGCACACCAAGCCCTTGCCGTTCTGGGAATGGCTGATCGCCGATGTCCGGCGCCAACATCCTGACGTTATTTTTTTAGCCGAAGCGTTTACCCGGCCAGCCATGATGGCGAGATTGGGCAAGGTGGGCTTCAGTCAGAGTTACACGTATTTCACCTGGCGCAATACCCGCGACGAACTGGCGCAGTATTTCACTGAACTGAATGGTCCACCCTGGCGGGACTGCTATCGGCCGCATTTTTTTGTCAACACCCCGGACATCAATCCGTTTGTTCTGCACAACGCCGGGCGCGCCGGTTTTCTAATTCGGGCAGCACTGGCCACCATGGGCTCGGGATTGTGGGGGCTTTACTCGGGATTTGAGCGGTGTGAGTCGGCACCGGTGCCGGGCAAGGAGGAATATCTTGATTCGGAAAAATATCAGATACGGGCACGGCTGGCGCCTGAGCCGATGCACGACAACATCGTGTACGAAATCAGCCAGCTGAACCGGATCCGGCGCAATAACCCGGCCCTGCAGACGCATCTGGGTCTGCAGGTTTATCAGGTTGCCAACGGCAATATCCTGCTGTTTGGCAAACGTACCGCGGATCTGTCCAATTTTATTTTGATCGCTGTCAGCGTGGATCCGGACAACGCCCAGGAAAGCCATTTTGAGCTACCGTTGTGGGAGTTCGGTCTGCCCGACTCAGCCAGCATGGACGGCGAGGATCTTATGAACGGGCATCGCTGGACATGGCATGGTAAACATCAGTGGATGCGCATTGAACCCTGGCATCTGCCATTCGGCATCTGGAAGCTGAGTGTGCCAGATGTATACAGACAACAAGAGGTATACAGACAACAAGGTGACGCAGGGCATGACTAAACGCAACCAGACCCGACAATTTACTGAAGATCCACTGTGGTACAAAGATGCGGTGATCTATCAGGTACATGTAAAGTCATTTTTTGATGCCAACAATGACGGTATCGGTGACTTTTCCGGGCTCATCGCCAAACTGGACTATATTGCCGACCTGGGCGTCAATACCATCTGGTTGTTGCCGTTTTTTCCCTCCCCCCGACGTGATGACGGCTACGATATTGCTGATTATCGTAATGTTCACGACGACTACGGCTCGCTGGCCGATGTTAAACGTTTTATCGCCGAGGCCCACAAGCGCGGGCTACGCGTTATCTGCGAACTGGTCATCAATCATACCTCCGACCAGCATCCCTGGTTTCAGCGGGCACGGCGTGCCAAACCCGGATCGGCGGCGCGCAACTATTATGTGTGGTCTGACAGTGACCAGAAGTACGCCGGCACCCGCATCATCTTTCTGGACACGGAAAAGTCCAACTGGACCTGGGATCCGGTGGCCGGTCAGTATTTCTGGCATCGTTTTTACTCTCACCAGCCGGACCTGAATTTCGATAACCCGCAGGTGCTGCGGCAAGTGCTGTCGGTCATGCGTTACTGGCTGGACATGGGCGTGGATGGCTTACGCCTGGATGCCATTCCGTATCTGATCGAGCGTGACGGCACCAACAATGAAAACCTGCCGGAAACCCACGTGGTACTTAAGAAGATTCGTGCAGAGCTCGACAGCCGCTACCCGGATCGCATGTTGCTGGCAGAGGCCAATCAGTGGCCCGAGGACACCCAGCTGTATTTCGGCGGCAACGAACGCGGCGAAGGCGACGAGTGCCACATGGCTTTCCATTTTCCCCTGATGCCACGCATGTATATGGCGCTGGCCCAGGAGGACCGTTTTCCGATCACCGACATCCTGCGGCAGACGCCGGAGATTCCGGCCAATTGTCAGTGGGCGATTTTTTTGCGCAACCACGATGAGCTTACCCTGGAGATGGTCACCGACCACGAGCGCGACCACCTGTGGAGCTATTACGCCGCCGATCGCCGTGCGCGCATCAACCTTGGTATCCGCCGCCGGCTGGCACCGCTGATGGAGCGCGACCGCCGGCGCATTGAACTGCTGCACAGCCTGCTGCTGTCGATGCCCGGGACTCCGACGCTTTATTACGGTGATGAGCTGGGCATGGGGGACAATATCTTCCTCGGCGACCGTGATGGGGTGCGCACGCCCATGCAGTGGTCCATCGACCGCAACGGCGGCTTTTCCAAGGCCGACCCCGCCAGCATGGTGTTGCCGCCGATTCAGGATCCCCTGTATGGATACCAGACCATCAACGTGGAAGCACAGCAGGCAGATCCGCATTCTCTGCTGAACTGGACACGTCGCATGCTGATGGTGCGCAAGCAGCAAAAGGCCTTTGGCCGCGGGTCACTGAAAATGCTGTCTCCCGCCAATCGCCGCATACTCGCCTATCTGCGCGAATACCAGGACGACAGGACAGAGCAGGAAACGATATTGTGTGTGGCCAATCTGTCTCGTGCAGCGCAGGCAGTGGAGCTGGATCTGGCTGCGTTTGCCGGCAAGGTACCGGTGGAAATGACTGGAGGCAGTGCCTTCCCGCCCATCGATGAAGCGCATTATCAATTATCGCTGCCGCCCTATGGGTTTTACTGGTTCTACCTGACCGAGCACAGCCATATGCCGGGCTGGCACGTTGAAGCGCCCCAGCCGATGCCGGATATGGCGACCCTGGTTGTCAAACGCGATCTCAGCGACATTCTGCAGGAACCTATACGGACAGCACTGGAAACCGAAACCCTGCCGGCGTATCTGTCGCAGCGGCGCTGGTTTGCCGGTCAACAGACCGGGCCGGTACAGATCACCAGAGCAACGCCCGTGAATGATCAGTACTGGTTGTGTGAGCTCAAGGTTGATGCCTCGGCCGGGTCGGGCAGTTACCAGCTGTGGCTGGGTTATGCCGAGGAAGATACTGGCAATGCATTGTCCCGACAGCTCGCCATGGCTCGTGTGCGACGTGGCCCTAAAGTGGGCCTGTTAACGGATGCCTTCAGCATCGAAGCCTTCGTGCGCACTGTCATAGAAAACATCAGGGATGACCGGCGTATCGATCATCCGGACGGCGCGCTGGTGTTCAGTGGCACCGAATCGCTGGCTGCACTGACGATCCGGCACCCAGCCGCAGATACCGACCAGGAAGTCCAGTGGTTGTCTGCCGAACAAAGCAACAGCTCGGTGGTGGTTGGCCGTCAGTGTGTGCTCAAGGTGCTGCGCTACGTTCGTCCCGGTGTGCATCCGGAAGTGGAGATGGGCGCGTTTCTGACCCGTCGCGGCTTTACCCACTGTGCGCCCCTGCTGGGCACGGTGCAGCGCGAAGCGCCGGATGGCGAGTCGCAGGTGCTGATGGTGCTGCAGGGTTATCTGGATAACCAGGGCGACGCCTGGGCCTGGACACAATCGGCATTGCAGCGGGCGATTCGTGATGAGCTGGCCGGCGGTATGTCCGAGCACGAAAATCAGTTCACCGCGCTGGCGGAACTGGAAAATTTTGCCCGCATGCTGGGGCAGCGACTGGGCAGTATGCACGCGCTGCTGGCATGTCCGTCCGCGAACGGGGCCACTGACGGGGCGGCTGACGAGGACCCGGCGTTCAGACCCTGCAGCATTACTGAAATCGATACAGAAGAGATAGCAGAGCGTATCTGCCGACAACTGGAAGCGGCATTGGACGTTCTGCTCGACCAGCAGCACACATTTGACGCTGATAATCAGCAACGTGTGCAGCAACTGCTGGAACGCGTGGAGCCTTTGCGTCAGCGCATCAGGCAATTGGCCAGCGAGACCGTCGGCGGCTTACGCATACGTGTACACGGTGATCTGCATCTGGGCCAGGTGCTGGTGGTACAGGAAGATGCCTACCTGATCGATTTTGAGGGCGAACCGACCCGCAGCCTGGCCGAGCGCCGGGCCCTGCACAGCCCCTACAAGGATGTCGCTGGCGTATTGCGGTCCTTCGACTACGCGGCGGCAACTGCGCGTCGTGGTCAACGGGCCACCGACAACTCCGAAGAAGCGGAACAGGCCACGAGCTATGTCACGCGCAGCTACTGCGAAAAATCCGTGGATGCGTTTCTTGATGCCTATTGGCTGGCTTCCGCTGAGGTGCCTCATCATTGGCGGTCGGAACGTGGTGGCAATGCCGCACGCTGGCTGTACAGCATCGACAAGGCCGGTTACGAAATCCTGTATGAGGCGGCGCACCGGCCCGCGTGGTTAGGTGTTCCGGTGCAGGGTTTGCTGACGCTGCTGACACAGATTGACGCCTGGGATGAAACATCATGATGGATGTCGCCGTTGCCGCATTGTCATCGCGCGAGGCCGAAGCACTGCTACAGGGCCGCCACGCGGACCCGTTCGCGATACTCGGGCCGCATCGGCTGCCTGTTGAATCCGACGCGGATGCGCAATGGATCGTGCGTGTATGGCTGCCCGGCGCAATGGCGGTGGACTTGCTGCCAGACGGTGCCGCCCAGCTAAATATGGCAGAGTCCGGACCACCGGGCCTGTTTGTGGCGGTGCTGGACGAGCCCTTGCGTGCCTACCGTTTGCGCATATGGTGGCCCGGCGGGCAACAGGAAACCGAGGACCCGTACAGCTTTCCGTCGACGCTGGGGGAAATGGATATCCATCTGTTCTCTGAAGGCAAACATCGCCATCTCGGCGACAGTCTCGGCGCACAGCCGCTCACTATCGGAAAGGTGCCGGGTGTACGTTTTGTTGTGTGGGCGCCTAACGCACAACGAGTGTCGGTCATCGGCTCCTTCAACGGCTGGGATGCGCGTCGGCATGTTATGCGGCGCCATCATGGCTGCGGCCTGTGGGAGCTGTTCATTCCGCGCCTGCAGCCGGGCGAGCTGTACAAGTATGACATTCTTGGCGCCGACAATGTGGCCACACAACGCGCTGACCCGGTGGCCTTGCGTACCGAGACACCACCGGCCACTGCCTCGGTGATCGCCGCGCCGCTTGCCCACGCCTGGCAGGACGGACAATGGCTGGAGCAGCGCCCGCAGCGCCAGGGCACACAGGTACCAATGGTCATCTACGAGCTTCATGCCGGCTCCTGGATGCGCGACGAGCATGGCGACAGCCTGGGCTGGCCACAGTTGGCACAGCGCCTCATTCCCTACATCACCCAGCTGGGCTTTACGCACATAGAACTTATGCCGGTGATGGAGCATCCATTTGGTGGTTCCTGGGGCTACCAGGTGCTGTCCCAGTTTGCGCCCACGGCGCGGTACGGCACACCGGATGAGTTCGCGGCCTTTGTTGATGCCTGCCATAGCGCGGGCATCGGCGTGATTCTGGACTGGGTGCCGGCACATTTCCCCACCGACGCTCACGGCCTGGCGCACTTCGACGGCACCGCGTTGTACGAGTATGCACATCCTTTTGAAGGGTTTCACCAGGACTGGGACACCTTTATCTACAATCTGGGGCGGCACGAAGTGCGTGGCTTCATGATTGCCTCTGCCTTGCACTGGCTGCGCCGCTTCCACGTCGATGGTTTGCGGGTAGATGCCGTGGCGTCGATGCTGTACCGCGACTACTCACGTAAAGAGGGCGAATGGATACCCAATCACTACGGTGGTCGCGAAAACCTGGAAGCCATTGATTTCCTGCGTCAGCTTAATGATGTTGTGGCCCATGAAGTGCCGGGTGCCATGGTTATCGCCGAAGAATCCACGGCCTTTCCCGGCGTCAGTCACCCGACCGGCGAAGGTGGATTGGGGTTCGCGGCAAAATGGAATATGGGCTGGATGCACGACTCGCTGGCCTACATCAGCGAGGATCCGGTCAATCGCCGCTATCATCACCACCAACTGACCTTTGGCCTGCTGTACGCGTTCAGCGAAACCTTTATTCTGCCGATCTCGCACGATGAGGTTGTACACGGCAAGGGGTCGCTGCTCAACAAGATGCCCGGTGACCACTGGCAGAAATTTGCCAACCTGCGCCTGTATCTGGCGTTCATGTGGACCCACCCGGGTAAGAAGCTGTTGTTCATGGGTTGTGAATTTGGCGCGTGGCGCGAGTGGGATCATGATGGTCAGCTCGACTGGGCACTGCTGGACAAACCGGAACACCAGGGTATACACAGACTGGTGGCAACGCTGAATCAGCTGTATCGCCAGCTGCCGGCCCTGCATGCAGGAGATCACCGCGAAGCCGGTTTCCAGTGGCTGATTGGTGATGACACACAGAACAGTGTGTATGCCTGGCTGCGTTGTCACAACGGCGTCGATCCGGTTCTGGTGATCCACAATTTCACGCCGATACCCAGGCCGGGATACCGAGTGGGGGTGCCTTGCGCCGGACAGTGGCGGGTGCTGCTAAACAGTGATGCCGGATACTACGCCGGATCAGATTACGCGGATCTGGCCACGGTCGCTACCGAGGACGTCGCTGCCCATGGCCGGAGCGACTCGCTGGTGCTGGACCTGCCACCGCTGGCCACGCTGTTGCTAAGTCCCGATCAATCCTGAATTGCTGTCAGGGTGCAGCAGAGTTGCCGGCTTCCGCATCGTCAGTGGCGCCGCGCCGCTCCAGGATCAGATAGCCGATCACACCCAGCGTCAGCGGGAACAGGAAATACAGCGCCCGATACGCCAGCAGCGCGGCGAGCAGTTCACTGACCGGAAACTCGCCACGCATCAAGGCAATGAATATCGCCTCCAGTACCCCCAGCCCGGCCGGAATATGCGTGATGATGCCGGCGATACTGCTGACCATCAAGACGGCGAGTACACTGGGGTAAAAAGCCTCATCGGGTAACAGAATATAAATCAGTGCGGCCATCAGGCACCAGTTGAGGACCCCTAATGATATCTGCAGCAACGCCATCGTCAGCGAGGGCAGTGTGATCCGGTAATCACGCCAGCTCCAGGTACGGCGGCGGGAAAACTGACAGGCCAGCAGATACACTGCCACGGTTGCCAAAAGCCCAATACCGATAATCTGCAGCGTCAACGTACTGACATACCAGCTGTCAGGCACAGACATCAGGCGAAACGAGAACAACGTGCCTGCCACCAGCATGTAGCCCAGCCAGTTGGCCAGCAGACTGATACTCAGGATGCCGGTGACCGTCGACATGCTCAGTCCCTGTTTGGAATACAGCCGATAGCGCAGGGCAATGCCACCGATCCAGGCGCCGAAGTTGAGATTGAAGCTGTAGCACACGTAGGCCACGGCGAGCACCGTTGGCGTGCTCAACGAATGCTTCGTGTAGCGGCGCCCCAGCAGGTCATAACTGCACAGTACCGCATAACTCAGGGCGGCAATGCCGGCGCCGCTCAACAGCGTTGTCCAGCTGTAACTCTGCAGGGCGGTTTTCACTTCCTGCCACTCCAGGTCGCGCAGCAGGAAGTACAGCAGCGTTGGAATGGCAATCAGAAAAAACACTGTGACGGCTCGTCGAAGCAGCTTTTTGGTACGGGTATTCATGTTTTTTACCTTACTCTTTTACTTGATTCTGTGTCTTTGGCGTCCAGTTGCTCCAGAACCGGTGTGTGTGCCGGCAGAATGCCTGCGATAGCCGGGAAATGCCGCAGGAAATGGAAACAGGCGAAGGATAGCGGCATCCGCCACCAGTAGCCACGTACTGCGATCTTTTCAGTGATGACCTGGCAGTCGCTGTCAGCCAGTGATGTCAGGTGGTCGTACAGTTTACCGTTCAGAGCGCGGTCCCGGATAATGAGGTTGGCTTCCAGGTTCAGGGACAGGCTTAACGGGTCAAGGTTGCTGGAACCGACCGTGCACCATTCATCATCAACCAGCGCCACCTTGCCGTGCAGTGGCCGGCGGCAATACTCGTGGATTATGACACCGTGGCGCAACAGGTAGTTGTAGATCAGGCTGGTCAGTGCCCGCGCCCAGCGCAGATCCGGGTGGCCCTGCAGGATGAGTGTGACCTTGACGCCCCGGCGAGCCGTGCGCCGCAGCTCGCGCATCAGCCGGTAGCTGGGCAGAAAGTAGGCATTGGTGATCACGACCCGATGTTTGGCCGCGCGCAGTGCCTGCAGATACTGTCTCTTATACACATCTCCGAGCCCACGAG
>CAJXPR010000025.1 GCA_913058135.1 uncultured Gammaproteobacteria bacterium | reverse complement strand
CCGCCGCCACCGCCACCTCCCCCGCCAGAGAAGCCTCCGCCGCCGGCACCCGAAGCACTGCCGGGTGCCTGTGAGGCGGACGAAATCGCTGAGGAAAAGCCGCCACTGACCGACTGGCTGAACTCGCCCATGCGTGTGGCACTGAACGCACCGTAGTACCAGGCCGGATGGTAGGGTTTGCCCTGTTCCTGTTCCAGATCGGCAAATACCCGGGTGAACTTGTCTGCCCAGGCTTCTTCGACATCCAGTGCGATGGCATGGGGCATGTAGCGCTCGAACAGGGCTGGCGTCAGCTCGGGCGGGTGACGCAACTCCATGTCCACTTTTTCTGCCACCTCCAGATACAGCTTAAACCCGTCAATCTGATCCTGCAGCTTGCGCCCGGCGGCGGTGGGCGCGTGCAACAACCAGAAGAACACCAGCAGCAGGGGAATATTAATCACAAAGGCAATGATACTGAGCGGGGTAATACCGCCAATCATCAGCACCACGACGAACATAAAGGCAATGCCCAGCACCGGCGGCCACAGATACTGCGCGTTACTGACAAAATACTTGTTGCGATAGTCTGCGGCCAGAGACTTTTTGTGCGCGCGGATGGCTGCCGAAATTTGACTGTGATTTTCCTGATCCAGCGCCAGGGTGCTGCCATCGGCGAACAGCTTGCTCAACAGGACCTGCTCGCCTGCGGCCAGCGGCATCGTCGACTCAGCCTTCTCCAGCGAATATTCCTTGCCGCTCTGCCTGATGCTTAGATAACCCTTCACCGCCAGGTTGACGATAGCCGCAGTCAGCGCCGTGTTGTCATAACTCATGCGTCGGATATAACGCATGGATGCTGGCGAGTAACCTTCAGGTGGCTGATAGCGCGGGAAAATCACCCCGGGCGCCGGATCGCGCCCAACTCGCACCCAGCTCGACATCAGCCAGATCAGGCTGGCGATCAGTGCCACCAGCGCCAGCAACAAACCACGGTTGT
Organism: uncultured Gammaproteobacteria bacterium; assembly: GCA_913058135.1. Lineage (GTDB taxonomy): Bacteria > Pseudomonadota > Gammaproteobacteria > Pseudomonadales > Pseudohongiellaceae > Pseudohongiella. Next base: position 35,518 of record CAJXPR010000025.1, on the reverse strand, counting down.
CGTACAGCAGATACCGGAAGCGTTGCCAGGCATCGGGCTCGGCCACCACGCCCTTGGGCCAGCTGAACACCAGCGTCAGTCCATGACCGGCAGGCAGCGGCGCGGTGGTCTGAACACTGGCAGTACCGGCGCTGGTTCTCGCTTCATACGCCTGGCCCTGCGCTCCGGCGGCGCCGGTGTAGGCTTCCATACTCAGCTCGCTGGCCGACACTGGTTGCGGCAAGGTGACGGTGGCACTGGCCTGGCCAATGGCAAAATCCCAGCCGTTGCCGGTGACGTTCCAGTACAGCTCATCATGTGACTCAAAATAGCCAATCTGGCGGTTAGTGCGGTAACGGATGGTGTATTCATACTCGGCCGGTACCGGTAAAAAGTCATCACCCCCAAAATCAACCCTCACGCCATTGGCGCGCTCGGTTGCGGTCCAGATTTCCGGCTCACCATCGCGGGTGACCTCCAGCACCTCAAACCCGACCCGGTAGCGATTGCCCAGCCGATCGCGGTAGCGCGTGGGGAATTCTCGGTAGATGCCACGCCGTATCCGCGTGCCTTCCGCCCGGACCCGGATGGTTTCGGTGACCTCCATGGTTGCATCGGCAGCGATGTCGATATCACTGTGATAGGACAGGATGCGTTCCTGCGCGGCAAGCGGCGCACCAGACAGCGCACCCAGCACCAGCAACAGTAAAAAAAGCGCCAGTTGTTTCATTTTGACAGCTCCACAGGCACCGCCTCGCGTTCCTGGGCTTCATTGACAGCAAAAAACTCCGCCGCCCTGAACCTCAATGGCGCGGCGATCAGCAGATACGGAAACGACTGAATACGGGTATTAAAAATGCGCACCGCACCATTGTAGAAGCGCCGTGCGTACTGGATGTGGTCTTCAATGGCGGTCAACTCGGTTTGCAACTGACGAAAGTTGTGATCGGCTTTCAGGTCCGGATAGGCTTCGGCGACCACGTTGATTCTGTGCAGCGCCTCTTCCAGTCTGGCCTCGATCGCCGCCTTGTCAGGCAGATGTTCAGCGGCTTCACTGCGGCTGCGCAGCTCCGTCACTGCCGCCAATGTGGCTTTCTCGTACGCGGCATAAGCCTTGACTGTATCTACCAGCATCGGCACCAGTTCATGCCGGCGCATCAGCTGCACATCGATGTCGCTCCAGGCCGCCTGCACCTGATTGCGATCGGCAATTAACCGGTTATAGATCCAGATCGCTGCCACGACCAGTATCAGCAATACCAGCAGCAACCATAGCGGAAATTGCGTCATGTTAGCCTCCTGCCTATGGCCGGGGTTTGGCTATTGTTGGGTTTTGGTTGGGGTACGGCGTTGCTTGTGCTCCGCCAGGGCAAAACCCACCAGCAACCAGAAACTGCCAACCAGAAATCCGGCAGCCACATCGCTGGTGTAATGCACCGCCAGCAGCATCCGGCTGAAGCCGATCAGCGCAATCAGCACGGCACTCCAGTAAACCAGTTCGAAGCGCTGCCGAGTGGTGGTCAGGTCGCTGGCAATAATATAGGCGATAAAGCCATAAACGGCCAGGGCAGTCGTCGCATGTCCGCTGGGAAAGGATGGCGTGGTGGCAACCACATCCGTGACGAATTCGGGCCGCGGTCGCGCCATCACAAATTTACCGGTGTAGGTAGTGAGCTGTGATCCAAGAATGGTCAGCCAGAGCGGAACAATCATGTGTCGACGGGGATGTCCCCAGAGCAAGCCGGTGGTCACCAACGCTACCGCTATCGCCGTGGGTGAGCCACCCAACTCAGTCAGCCAGGTAAAAATTTCGACCATGGTGTCGGTACGGATGACATCCAGCCACTGATTGATGCCCTCGTCCACCCGGACGAGTTCGTCCGCTTCCATGAGATCTTCGACAAGACCGCCGAACAGGGAGGCGAGGTAGATTGCTGCCACCACAACCAGTGTCAGCGCCAGGCCGGTATGATGTTCAGGCGTGAGTCGCGCGACCAATATGCCGGTGGTGCGGGGAAACGAGGTCCTGAACCGTTTACTCAGTCCGCTGACGTCTTCCCGTCCTCTGACCTTCCTCGCAACGCCCACAGACTGATGAAAAAGATAGAGGCTCAGACGCAGCCCCCACCAGGCGATAAAGTGCAGGGCGATCAGTGCCACGACGATCACGGGAATGGGCGTTGTTGTCCAGGCCATGCAAGCCTCCTTTCAGTGCAGGGAATGGCAGCCATCAAAAAGATAACACGCCGCGCCCCCTATGTCCTGCGGCAGCGTTTGACGTCGGTGTCCTAAGACGGCGGGCGACGATACGCACAGGCCCGGCACTGCTGCTGATACGCCAGCTGCAGGGCCGCCGCATCACCCGCCAGCAGGTCGGGCATGGTGCCGGTCAGCGGCATCAGCCGCTGCTCCAGCGCCGTCTGCGATTCCAACATGCCGTCATGGGTAATGTGCTGCAGTTCGCGGTCGTACTGATGCTTCAGTGACCATCCCACCAGCAGACTGCGATGGCATATCGCCGGATCCTTGCAGGCGCAGGTCATGGCAATGCGGAAACCCTTGTCCACGCCGTCAAACAGCCGCTGTATTCCGGTTTTGTACAACGGTGCCTGCATCAACCGATCGAATTGCACCTGATGGCTGTCATCGTAGTGCGCCGGATCCTTTGAACGCGGACCCAACTCGTCGCCCAGATACACATAACGCAGCCCGGCCTGGTGCAGATGCTGTTTCAGCGCCTCCTGATGGTAATCAAAAAACACCTTGCTGTAGGGTACCGAACGGATATCGGCCACCACGGTCACGCCGAACTGCAGCAGCTGGTCAATGTAGGTGTTGATGGGTTTGGTGGCGTAGCCGATGGTATACATGAAGTGAATCCTGACGCGGCGTGCTATACATCTTAAGACTATCATTTTATCCCGGTCGCAGCAGCAGGCGCCGGGCCATACCGCAGATTGCCAATTTGCAGCCTGTACGGCGTAATGTACAGGAACAGCTTTCTGTACAGGTATTTATTATGGACGCTATCAGTTACACCGCCGCCAGGACCAATCTGGCAAAAACCATGGAGCAGGTCTGTGAAGACCACGCCCCCATCATTATTACGCGCAACAAGGCTCAATCCGTAGTCATGATCTCCCTGGAAGACTATGACGCATTGCAGGAAACCGCCTATCTCCTGCGTGCGCCCAAAAACGCCCGGCGTCTGCTGGAGTCCGTGGCTGAACTGGAACTGGGCGACGGCCAGGAAAGGGCTCTGATTGAATGAAGCTGATTTTCTCGGAAAATGCCTGGGCAGACTATGTTTACTGGCAAAAGACCGACAAAAAAACCCTTCATCGGATCAACAAATTGATCCGGGAGACCCAGCGCGAGCCGTATCAGGGCATCGGCAAACCCGAACCTCTTAAGCATGGCCTGGCCGGTTACTGGTCACGTCGAATCAACGAAACAGACCGTATGGCTTACAAGGTCACGGAGAGCGCGCTGCTGATCGCTCAACTTCGGTATCACTATTGATCACACAGCGCAGCGCCGCACCAAGCAGCTTGCGGGCCAGGGCGATCTTGTAGCCGCTATCGGACAGTGGCTGCGCGCCCTCCGCCAGCGCGTCGACCGAGGCTTCTATGTCAGCAGCCTCGCCGGATGTTCCCCGCAACCTGTCTTCACATTGACGCAACCGGCGTGGCACCGTCGCCAGACCATTAACAACGATCCTTATGGTATCTATCCTGCCATCCTGTTTGTGCATCACAACGGCGATACCCGCCAGCGCGAAGGTCCAGGCTTTCCTGTCCATCGCCTTCAGATAAACGCTGCGCCAGTCATCGTCCAGGCGCGGAATATCCACACGGGTCACCAGTTCATCCTGACGGATCAGGGTCTCACAGCGCCTGCTATCTTCAGGGGCGGCAAAGAACTCGCTGAGCGGCAGTTGTCGCTGATCCTGCGCATCCTGCAAGGTGACACTGGCCTCCAGGGCCAGCAGACAGCCGGCCAGATCAGAGGGGTGCACAGCCTTGCAGGGGCTGTCATCAAACACCGCATGATGCTCATTGCGCCCCTCCACCGCCAGACAGGTGTCGCCGCCCTTCAGCCAGCAATTCGCGGCCGGGTTACGAAAGTACCAGCAACGTGGCCGTTGCAGCAGATTGCCGGCCAGTGTCGCGCGGTTACGTATCTGGACGGTGGCCGCTTGCTGCGCCGCCTGCTTCAGCAGCACATATTGCCCGCCCAGCACCGCACTGGTGGCTATGTCGGACAAGGTCGTTAACGCACCCAGGCTGATGCCCGTTGAACTTGCAGTAATGCCTGCAGGCAACTCAGCCCGCTTGATATCAACTAATTCAGCAACCGAGGTTATGTCCGACTTCAGCAGCGGCAACAGATCGGTCCCCCCCGCCAGCGGACGGCGGTTTTCACCCAGCCCGGCGAGTGTCTCAGTCATCGAGCGGCTGTTGGCGTATGCAAAAGACCTCATGGGACATCTCCTGTCTGGCACATCAGATCCAGCAGCTTTTTATGATTCAAGGGCAGCTCCCGTACCCTTAACCCGATCGCATCGTGAACGGCGTTGATGATGGCAGGAGCCGTCGCTATCAATGGCGGTTCGCCAAGGCCTTTGACGCCCAACCGGTTCTCCGAATAGTCTGGCAGATTGACTAAAGCATGTGTGACAGGCGGCACGTCCAATATGGTGGGCACCAGATAGTCTTCCAGATTGGCGTTGAGCACCAGGCCGGAACTGCGATCCATGATCCTGCCCTCGCTCATCGCAAAACCCAGACCCTGGGTCGCGCCGCCGATCACCTGGCTATCGGCAAGCAGAGGATTGATCACGGCTCCACAGTCCGGCGCGCAGACAAGGCGCAGCACCGTAACCTCCGCGGTATCCAGGTCAACCTCAACCTCAGCACACTGAACGGCAAACGTCTTCAGTGATCTGTCATCAGGTTTGTCGGTATTGGCGCTCCGGCCTTTTAATGTCCCAGCCGGCAGCGACGCAGCCAATTCTGCCAGAGACAAATAGCGTTGAGCATCACCTTTTCCGCGAACGCAACCATCGACCAGTGTCAGATTCTCTGCACTGGTTTCCAGACAATCCGCAGCGTGTTGCAGAATTTGCTGTCGCAGCTCTGCCGCTGCTGCTTCTACCGCCGGCCCGACGGAAGGCAGTGTGGCGCTGCCGGCACTGGTCGGTGAATAAAGCTCACCCGCTGTGTCTCCCAACAGCACCGTTACCTGTTGCAGAGCAACATCAAGTGTTTTCGCAGCAATCTGACCGAGCACGGTTCGCGTGCCGGTACCTATATCCTGGGCGCCGGTGTGAACAGTCACCGAGCCGTCCGCCTGCATGCTTACCGCAGCCAGGGCAGGCGGATTAAGACCGCCACCCACCCACACACTTGCCGCCATGCCGATGCCGCGCCGCTTACGCCCTCTGTCGCGTTCCGCTGCGTCCGTCGGCCACGCGAAGGCCTCGCGTGCGGCAGCATAACAATGCTGCAGCGCATCGGGAGATGAGTAAGGTTTCTGTGTGACCTGGTCTGTCTTTGTATAGTTGCGTTCACGCAGTGTGAAAGGGTCCATCTCCAGTTTGCCTGCAAGTTCATCCATGGCCTGTTCCAGGGCGAAGGTACCTTCCACAAACCCTGGTGCGCGAAAGGCAACCGACGGGCCGGCGTTGGTGTAATATTGTCGCTGCTCAGTGCGCACATTTTCGCAGGCATAAAGGCGCTGATAGCAGCCACCCACGTTGCTCGACTCGCCGCCGAGCCGGTACGCGCCACCATCAACGCTGATGCGGGCGGCAATCGCACACAGACGGCCATCGCGTGTTGCCCCCAGCCTGACGTGCTGACGCGTCGCGTTGCGATTGCCCGCCGCCAGATTCTCAGCTTCGCGGTCAAGCAGGAGTTTTACCGGACGTTTGTTGCGCATGGACAACACTGCGGCTATAAGCGTGGGCTTCCAGTCCACCTGTTTGGCGCCAAAGCCACCGCCCACGTGCTCGGCATGCACACGCACGCGGTTTAACGCCAACCCCAGCTTCTGCGCGATGCCCTTGCGCACGGCGAAGATGCCCTGCGTCGACACCCACAAATCGAGGGTCTCTCCATCCCAGCTGGCATTGCAACCATGGGGCTCCAGCGCGTTGTGTAATGCAGTTTGTGTGGCATACGTCGCCTCCACGATCACATCCGCCGCAGCAAAGCCCTTTCCAGTATTACCGCGTTCGTAGATCTGCGGCTCTGCGGCAAGGTTGCCCGGTTTGTCGTCATGCAGCTGCGGCGCATCGGCAGCGCACGCCGCGTCGAGACCAACAACCGCATCGAGCACATCGTACTCGAGCTCAAAGGCGCGCAAGGCATCCTGCACAGCCTCCTCGGTATCAGCGACCACCGCCGCGACTTCATCGCCGACAAAGCGCACTCGCTCGCTGAAGGTCAGTACCTTTTCCTCGTACCAGTGCATGCCCTGAACGTCATCTGCGGTGATGACGTCACGGACGCCCGGGACCGCGCGCACCGCCGAGTCATCCAACGAACGCACGCGGGCATTGGCATGGGGACTGCGCAGAATGCCGGCGTAGAGTTGACCGGGCATTTCCGTATCGCTGGAGAACCGGGCGCTGCCGGTGACCTTCTGTCTGCCCTCGCGCCTTGGCACGCGCTCAGCGATATTGTCGGCGGCACTCATGGGTCTGCCCACTTGGCACGCTCGGCATCCGCGACTGCGGAAGCGGCCTTCAGGATATGACGATAGGCGCCGCATCGGCACAAATTGCCGGCGACCGCGTCGGTAATGGCTTGCTCATCGGGAGTGGAATTTTTACTAAACAGCGCGCTGAGACTCATAAGCTGTCCCGGCGTGCAGTAACCGCACTGGAAGGCATCGTGATCAATGAATGCCTGTTGCAAGGCAGACAGCCACGGGGCTTCGTCTTGATCTGAGCATTCTATCGTGGTGACCGACTGATTCTCACATTCCGCCGCCAGCACCAGGCATGCATACACAGTCCTGCCGTCGAGAATCACCGTGCAGGCGCCGCAATTGCCCATGTCGCAGACTTTCTTGGTGCCGGTCAGGCCGCAGTCATGGCGCAGTGCGTCGAGCAGCGTGCGGCGCGGCTCCACGTTAACAGCATAAGGCTTGCCATTGACGCGGAGGTCGAGTGCCATTTTCTGATGAGGAGATGCTGGCTGGGTCATACGCGTACCCCGTCGAATCCATTCGATGCAATCAGACTACCCCTCTGATTTTATGTCGTCAAGGTTTCGGGCAGCGTGCCCTGTCCCTGCTTACCGGGGACTGGACATACGGTAAAAAACCGAGCAGAGTATCTCTTGATAACGAGAACAACAGCACATGACAGCTACTCATCAAACCTTAGCCAGATCAGTTTCATCGACGGTTACGCCCCTGTGGCTAATCATCTTTGCTGGTTTCAGCCTGCTGTATATCGCCCTGCCCGACTTCATTCCATCGGCTTTGCGCTGGTTCTTCAAGATCATTCCCATTGCCATGCTGCTGCAGCTTGCCCTGAGCCGTACCGGCGGCAAGATCCGTACGTTACTGGGACTGGGTCTGGTGCTGTCAGCAATCGGGGATATCCTGCTGGCGTTGGAGGGGCTTTTTGTACAGGGCCTGGGCGCATTTCTGCTGGCGCAGGTCACCTACACTATCCTGTTCCTGACTCAGTTTCGCTGGCAACCCCGGCGCCTGCCCTGGGCGTGCCTGATTATTGCGTATGCACTGGTCTGTACCCTGCTGATAGTGCCGCAAGCAGGCGACATGCGGATACCGGTCACCGCCTACATGATTGCGATCAGCCTGATGGCGATTGCTGCTGGATTCCGGAACGACCCGCAGTTTATCTGGGTCGCCGTCGGCGCACTGGTGTTCATGGTCAGCGACACGCTGATTGCGGTCAATCTGTTCGTGACGCCGTTTGCAAACTCAGGCGTGGCAGTGATGACAACCTATTACGTGGCACAACTACTGATATGCCTGGGGGTTGTTCGCGCATGCGCTGACACGCAAATGCCAGCGCATGCAACGAGGCGGGAGGCTACCTAGTCGAGCCGGTTTTTCAGAAGCTTTTTGGCCTTTTCACCTATCTCCTGATAGCTGCGTAAAGCCTCCTTGAACAACGCGGCTGCCTCTTCGTCACCTTCGGCGTCCTTGACGTATTGCTTGAGTGAATCAACGCCTTTTGCCGCGTGATAGAGCGTGCTTATCAGATCGTAATGCTTGTCTTTCGCAGGATAGTCATCCATAAACCTTCTCCTCTATTGATCTACCGATAGATTAATGACGCAGATTCATTGTGAGACAAAGACAGATCACATTCAAGCCGACCTAAAAACGGAATGTGTAATTCACCTTCAGCGTACCGCCGCTGGACAGTGTGGTAAAACGACTGTCGAGCAGTGGACCATCGTCGTACAACCAGTTGTTGCTCCAGACCAGGAACACGTCATTGCCCGGCTGGATTATCCAGCGCAGACGTGCGTAAACACCCACAACATCGGAGAGGTCATCGTACTGCACGTTGCCGGTAATGGCGGTCCAGGGACTCAGGTTCCAGGCCCAGGTCAGGCGCAGCAGGTTGGTGTCAAAATCGCCCTGCGGCAGCGTGACCTCATTACGCTGATAGTTGGCTGACAGTGATACGCCAATACGTGGCCGAATGGTACCGGTCAACTCCAGACTGTCGCGCTGCCCGCCCCAAAAATCGGAACGTCCAATTTCCAGTTCGCCGGATACCATGCGCCGGCCGGCCGTCTCAACGCTGGCAGACCAACTGTCTGAATAGTAGTCGCCCGGAAGAATCTGAATCGTTTCATCATCTTTGTTGTAGATGGTAAAAACGCCGTCCAGACTTTCAAAGTTGCGTCCGACTTCAATTTCCATGCGATCGCCGCTTTCAAAGTTCACCTGCAGCGGTGTGACATCGATATTGCGGGTCAGCAGACGGTTGTCCAGATCCGTCAGGTGTTCATAATGGATCTCATGTTCAGTCTGGCGGATCGACTCCCAGCGCTGCGGCCGAGGTGCGATTGTCAGTGTGGGCTGATGCCGGCGGAAGCCGCGACGGTCGGCAAAACCCACAGCGGGATCCCAGTTCTCACCAAATTCCCGGTGTGATGAATGAAATCGAATCAGATCGTTCGGGAACGACATGCGTACACCACGGGCGCGCCGACTGGACGAGGTCAGATCGCCGCCCTCGACCGGGTCAGTATGGTACGACAGGAAACCTTCAAACTGGGCGTTATACTGACCGAGAAACTGCGACGTGTAGAAATCAAAGTCGGCGCCCAGGGTGTGGCGATCTTCCAGACGCTCTTCACCGGTGACCCCGTCCGAGGCGCGTCGGGTGTAGATCATGCCCACATGGGATTGCCGGAACAGGCGGCGTTTCACCCGCCCGACAGTAAAGTCCTCAGCGGCCCAGGGGCGCGCAGAGCCATCACGGTTTTCCAGTGTGGTGTCGTCGGTACGCACCTGATACAGACCGACTTCGTAGTCACCGATCTGGCCACCCAGGCGGGCGCCAAAGCTGATCGGCACTTCCTGGCCCTCAACCAGACCAATCCGGCGACTGAAAAACGGATCCGCCCAATTGAATGAGAACACACCGGAGCCTTCCAGAAAGAACTCGCGCTGCTCAGGAAACCGCAACGGAAACCGGGTGAGATTGACCTGGCGGTTATCAACTTCCACTTCGGCAAAATCCGTATTCAGCGTCAGGGCACCGCGCAGCGATGGCGTCAGCGAATAGGTTACATCAATACCGACCTTGGCATCCTCACCGCTGTCGGCGCCCGCCGCCGGGCCGCGGCTGGTGGATGCATTCACAAAAGGCTTCAGCTCAATGCCCCGGCCCTGGCTGAGATCGTCCAGCCCCAGCAGTTGTCCGGTGAAAATGGGACGGAACAGCCCTTCATTACGCCGCCAGCCATTCCAGAGAATCTCTTCGTTGTAACGACGGATGGTGCGCTGAAAGTTGATCCCCCAGGCATTGAGCGCGGGATCAAAATTCAGCGTCGAAAACGGAATACGTACTTCCACTGACCAGCCGTCGGGCCGGATGGCCGTCCGAATATTCCACAGGCCATTCCAGCGCTTGTTGAAACCACCGCCGCCTTCAATCAGACCGTCGCCCAGCAGGCCTGCAGGGTTGGTTTCAAAGAAATATCCGGTCCTGTTGTCGTCGAAGGTACTGATGATCCACATAAAACGGTCATCGGTCCCGAGCCCGGCGTCGCGTTGCAACTGGTAGGCAAGGATGCCGTCAGGATTCGAGTCGTACATCATGGCGCCGATGTATAGAGCTTCGTCATCGTACAGAATACGGATGGCGGTCGGTTCACTGGGCACGCCGCCTTCGACGGGCTCCTGCTGGCGGAATTCAGTGATGGCTTGCGCAGCAGCCCAGGCTTCTTCATCTAGAAAACCGTCAAGCTGCACGTCCATGCCTGCCGGGATCCGGGCCGCCACTATGGCCGGCCGGTTGTCAGCGTTGGCAGGGGCGGGCTGCGCATGGCTGGACACGGACACAAGTGCAACTATCAGCAGCAATAAAACACCAAGCAGTGCCTGGGCAGATCTATTGTTTTGTCGCGTCATGTCCCCTAAGGCCACGCCTCTCCTCCGGTCAAAAATCTCAATACTAATTGAACAAACCCATTTATTCCCTCTTTTTCGGGCACAAAAAAAAGCCCCGACATCAGATGTCAGGGCTTTTACGCCTGGTTTTGCCTTCCCGATCAATCAATTACTGATTACGGTAAGTACTCGTCGGCGGCAACTGCGCCCCGGACAGATCGTCCGGCACACTCTGCTCACGCACCACACGGTGGGTCAGCGTCCCGATGCCTTCGATACTGGCACTGATGGTCTCGCCATCAACCAGGTATCCGGAGCCGGTAGCACGCTCAACACGGCCTGAACCGGTGCCGCCGGAGGTGCCGCTTTGCAACACATCGCCCGGGAAGATAGTGATCAGCGAGGAAGCATACTCGATCAGCTCCGGGATGTTGTGGATCATGTCTCCGGCGCGGGCTTCCTGCACGGTAACGCCATCCACCACGGTGATCTGGTGCAGTCGCTCCATGGGGTCGCCATAAAACTCCTTGGGCACAATCCATGGGCCGTGCGGGGCAAAGGTGTCATGACCCTTGCCGACGAACCAGTCCAGACCCGAACTGAAGCCCCCTGGCGGACGGCCGCCACGGTCGGAGATATCCATCGCTACCATGTAACCAAAGACATGATCATAGGCGCGGGCAGCAGACACGTACTTGCCGGAACGGCCAAACACAATCGCCATCTCCACTTCGTACTCAATCTCGTCGCGGCCATAAGGCATGATCACGTTCTCGCCGTCGCCGATGACAGCGCCACGACTCGGTTTCAGAAACAGGTAGGGCACGCCCCGGTTCTCACGGCGCTCACGGGTGCGCTGGGCCAGTTGCTCCTCGGTGCAGCCTTCACAGGCGTGAGTATAGAAGTTGACCGCCGCGTTCATGATCTTGCTGGGGTACTGGATCGGCGCGCGGATATCCACGTCCTCAACCGCATGGATATAGTCGGGACGGTTGTTACCGCTCAACAGGCCGGATTCCACCAGCGCGTTGACGATCTCATACACCCGGTACTTCAGGCCATATTCGTAGCCTTCGATCAGGCCCAGCACGTCGCCGGGCATGTCGACACCCACGTACTGCGGCATCAGCTCCAGCGCCTTGTTGGCTTCTACCAGGTCCACAATCAGCGAATCATCACGCATCACCAGGCCGGCAAACTGCTCGTTGCCGACGGCAAAGGTGCCCACCTTGAACGGTTCAGCAGGTTCGATATCGGGTTGGGCCAGCACACTGGCCGGCAGGGCCAGCAGCGACAGCATGGCTGCCATCGCCAGGGTAAACAGGGATCTTCTAAGCATTGTCCTTACTCCCTAAAAACACGTCATTGTTATTGTAACTGCGGAGGTCAACGTTACCCCTAATCAGGGATTGTGTCCAATGTCGTGCTGTCACGGGAACGTGTAGAATGCACGCCCATGACATCGCCAACTCCAAAAAATCGAGAATATGACGTCGTGATCATAGGAGCCGGCGCTGCCGGGCTGATGTGCGCGGCGGTCGCGGGCGCGCGCGGTCGACGAGTGCTGGTGTTGGACAGCGCCAACAAAGTCGGCAAGAAGATCCTGATGTCAGGGGGCGGCCGCTGCAACTTCACCAATATGCACTCGACGCCGGACAATTTTATCTCCGCCAACCCGCATTTTGTCAAATCAGCCCTCAGCCGCTATACCCCGTGGGACTTTATTGCGCTGGTGGAAAAGCATGGCGTGCCCTACCACGAAAAGAAGCTGGGACAATTGTTTTGCGATCGGTCATCCAAAGACATCGTCCGCTTGTTACTGGACGAGTGCGAAGCGGTGGGGGTGCACGTGCTCACGCAATCGCCGGCAAACGAAATCCAGTTAGGGTGTCCGCATCGCCTGCAGACACCGACGTTCCCGGTCAGCTGCGAATCATTGGTGATTGCCAGCGGCGGTTATTCGGTTCCCACCCTTGGGTCGACCGGTTTTGGTTTTGATTTTGCCCGCTCGCTCGATATTCCGGTTCTGCCCACACGAGCTGGCCTGGTACCGATTACGTTAGAGCCACGGCAACTCACGAACTTCAGGGACCTCTCAGGAGTGTCCGTGGACACCGTCACCACCGCCGGAGGAGCAGCATTTCGCGAGAACATCCTGTTCACTCACAAAGGGCTGAGCGGACCAGCCATTTTACAGGCCTCATCCTACTGGCAGCCCGGCGAGGCAATGGATATTGACCTGTTTCCGGACCTGGACCTGGCGGAACACATTCACACAATGCAACGACAACGGCCCAGGCTGGAGCTGAAGAACCTGCTCGGCGAGCAACTCACCAAACGGGTGGCCCAGCGCTGGTGTGATCTGTGGCTGGAGAACAAACCACTGGAGCAACTCAGTGAGGACGACATACAGCGCGTGCAGTCAGCGTGCAAGTCCTGGAAAATCTGGCCCGCAGGCACCGAGGGATACCGAACCGCGGAAGTGACCATGGGCGGTGTGGACACCCATGCACTGTCCTCAAAAACCATGGAAGCACGCAACCATCCCGGCCTGTACTTCATTGGCGAGGTAGTTGATGTGACCGGGCATCTGGGCGGCCACAATTTTCAATGGGCCTGGGCATCGGGCCACGCTGCGGGAGAGCATGCCTGACGGCAGATGTTACGTCCCTCCCTGAACACCTGTTACTGAATCAGAGCTGACAAGAGAAGCATAACTATGAGCGAAAACACTGAGACAAAATACGCTGACATCGAAATCCAGATGCGCACATGGATAGCCCGATTTGTGGTGGGGCTCAACCTCTGCCCATTTGCCCGCCAACCGGTCGAAAACGGCCAGGTAAAAATCGTGGTTAGTGATGCGCGTAATAATGAGGCGTTACTGGAAGAGTTACAGAGTCAGTTATCCTGGCTCGATGCACAGCCTCCCGCAGCGACGGAAACCACGTTGATCGTGATCCCGGAGATGCTCGGTGATTTTCTTGATTACAATGATTTCCTGGACCTGGCCGACGCCCTGCTGGAAGAATTCGGCTGGACCGGGCAGTTTCAGTTCGCCAGTTTCCACCCCGACTATCAATTCGCCGGCACCCTGCCCGGCGACGCAGAAAACTATACCAACCGCGCACCCTGGCCAACCCTGCAGCTGCTACGTGAAGACAGCCTGGAAGCGGTGCTCGCCAACTACCCCGAGCCGGAACAGATCCCCGAAAAAAATATAGCCGCCATGGAGCAACTGGGGTCAGCCAGGCTCGCGGAGATGCTGCGGGATTGTCAGTGAAATCTAAATAGGAAAGATTCGCATTTGCAATATCATTCAAAGCCGCTATACTGCCTTCATTTTCCAAACACCAACTCTCTCAGGCAGGATTCCGGTTCAATGAAACGCAACGCACTGACACTCGCCATTTTCTCCTACGCAGTTACCTGTTCAATTCCTCAGCTATCCGTGGCCGCCGACGCGCAGGCTTCGCAGATCGAGGAAGTCATCATCAAGGCCATGCGTGAGGATCGCAAAAGCAGCGGCGCCACCGGCATGGATCTTGATGTCTATGAAACGCCGCAGTCGCTGACCATCCTCGATGCGCAGACACTGGCTGACTTTGGCCTGGAAGACATCAACAGCATGCTGGAGATGACCACCGGTATCAACGTCGACTCCTCAGAGACCGACCGCACCTATTACAATGCGCGCGGTTTTGATATCACCAGCATGCATGTAGATGGCATTGGCGTGCCTTTTGGTACGCTGGTGGTGGGCGATCTGGATACCGCCATTTACGAGAAAGTCGAGGTGATTCGCGGCTCCAACGGCCTGATTACCGGCCTGGGCAACCCCTCCGGCACAGTCAACTATGTGCGCAAGCGCCCGGGTAATGAATTTGATATGAGCACCACGCTGACGGTTGGCCGCTGGAACGACCGCCGCATCGTCACCGATGTTTCCACGCCGCTGACCGAAAGCGGCCGCTGGGCCATGCGTTTTACCGGCGTCTACCAGGACAAGGACAGCTGGCTGGATCACTACAGCAACAATCGCAACGTCGGCTCCGTGATCGTCGATGGTCAAATTGGCAACGCCGTCACCGTGGCTCTGGGCTATACCCATCAGGACAACAACAGCGACGGCGTGCTGTGGGGTGCGGCGCCCATCATTTACAGTAACGGTGTGCAGGCCGATTTTCCCGTTTCGACCTCAACCACCATGGATTGGACTTACTGGGACACGCTGACCCAGACCGCATTTGTGGAACTGGGCTGGCAGATCTCCAATGACTGGCAACTGACCAGCACCGTGACCCAGACCGATTATGAAGAAAACTCGGAAGTCTTTTATGTGTACTGGAACACCGGGCTGGACGCCGATACCGGTCTGGGCATGTTCGGTTATCCCGGCAAGTACGACGGTGATCGCGACACCCTGATGTGGGACTCCAAACTGCAGGGCAGTTTTACCGCCTGGGATCAGCAGCACCAGTTTAATCTGGGCCTGAGCCTGGCGGACAGCGATTCGGGCACGCTGGATTCGGCCGCGCTGACCGGTTTTGATGCCATGCCGTCGTTCCCCGGCTGGCGCGGTGATGAAGTGCCGCGTCCGGTCTGGGACACACCCACCCAGGCGGCGCTCGATGAAATGTCACTGAACAGACTGTATGGCTCACTGCTGCTGTCGATGACCGACGACATCAACGTCATTCTGGGCATGAGCATGGTCGACTACAAAAATCGCGGCGTAAGCTGGGGTGTGTCGACAGATTCAGATGAAGATGGCGGCAGCCCCTACCTGGGTCTGACCTGGGAAGTGCTGGATGACCTGAACCTGTATGCCAGCTACAGCGACATTTACCAGCCGCAATATTACCTGAACGAAGACCTGCAGCCATTGGGTTCAGCCGAAGGCAAAAGTTATGAACTGGGCTTGAAAAAGCAGTTCAACAATAACCTGCTGGCCAGTGTCGCGGTGTTCAAAACAGAACAGCAGAACCTGCAGGAGTTTTCTGCCTACAGCGACGGCGATGGTGTTGATGACACCGACTACAGCGATGATTTTACCTATGCGATTTACCGCGGCATCAATGTCGAAGCAGACGGTATTGAGCTGGAAATCGCAGGCAATCTGACTGAACAGTTGCGCATTCAGGCCGGTTATACCCACCTGAAACTGGAAGATCCCAATAACGATGAAGCGCGCACCTTTATCCCGCGCAATTCATTCAAGATGCTGGCCGACTGGAATCCGGCGTGGTCAGCAAAGCTGAACATGGGTCTGTCACTGCGCTGGCAGGATGAAGTGTACTTTGACTCGGCGTATGGCCGCATCAGTCAGGACAGTTACTCGGTGCTGGGCGGTTATGCCAGCTACGCCGTCAGTGATGCGCTGAGCCTGGCGTTGAACCTGAACAATGTTGCCGATGAAAAGTATCTGAGTTCGGTCAAGTATGAGCAGTCCTACTATGCCGAGCCCCGAAGTTACAGCCTGTCGGTCAAGTGGGACTACTGAAGATGATGGCAAGCGTACTGGCTGGGCTGGCGTCATTGCTGGCAGTAGCGTGTATATACTGGAGCTGGCGCGAGCGTGGCAAACCCATGATCGCGGCCGTTGGCTGGCTGCTGGCACTGGCATCGGCGGTAATCTGGTCTCGAGTCTTCGGGCCGGAGTTTGGCGTCATGTATGCCACCATCACCTTTGTGTGTCTGACCTGGCTTGCCGTACTGTTTGGCACGTTTACAGCAGGCGCAGTAACAGCGGCAACTGAACCCCGTAACAGTGAGACTCGCGCTGCCTTGCGACCCTATCAGGCACTGGCCAGGCCTCAGATTGCCGACATTGTGAAACACGGTGGCCTGTTCCTGTTGTCGGTGCCGGCCACGGGGCAGTTGTCGCTGATGCTGAGTGTCGCCATCGTGCTTTACCTGCCGTGGACGCTACTCAACAAAATTGCTGTGTCCATTTTCCTGTGGCCGGTACTGTGGGGCGCGCTCAGCGCCTGGATCGCTGCCCAGGACAAACTGGCCAGACCTGTCACGGTCATCGCGACACTGTTTGTGCTCGGCGGCATTGCCCTGTTCATCTGATTGTAAATTCGACTACCTGGCTGACCACGTCTATGAATATTCCTGCCAAACTCGTTAAAAGTTCTCTCTCCAGTCACTCCTGGCTGGGCCTGCTGGTGGGCGGACTGATGTTCATCATCTGCCTGAGTGGCACACTGGTGGTGTTCTATGAAGAAATAGAGCGCTGGGAGCAGCCGGTCGCGGAAGAAAATGTGGTCATCGCTCCGCAGGTGCTGGAAAACAGTTTTAACCAGTACATCGCCAGCAGTGACACCAACGTCACCGAGCACATGTACATCGTGTTTCCCAACGAAGCGCTCCCGCGCTACAAATTCTCCAGCGACACCGAAGGTCGGTATGTCAATCAGGACGGCAGCCTGGGCGCCAATGCCATCGATGATCTGACCAATTTGCTGGTTGGCCTGCACATCAATCTGCATTTGCCGGTGAACATTGGCATCGTGATTGTCAGTGCACTGGGTGCATTACTGTGCGCACTGATCATCACCGGCTTTCTATCGCACCCGTCCATCGTCAAGGATGCCTTTAAACTGCGCTCCGGCGGTAAAGGCCGACTGGGACAGGTGGACCTGCATAACCGGCTCAGCGTCTGGGGCGCGCCGTTTCATCTGATGATCGGTCTGACCGGAGCCTACTACGGATTTGTCATGCTGCTGGTTGGCATGTTTGCCCTGTCCATGGACGGGCAGACGCCGGCGTCGGTGACTGAAACAGTTTTCCCTGCCGAACCCGCACTGGAGAATCAGGCACCCGTTTACGGCGTCGCCCGGGCACTGGAAACGGTAAACGAGATGTCACCCGATGGTAAACTGCTGTATATGCTGGTGCACGATGCAGATACCGACAGCCGGTTCATGGAGTTTTATGTGCAACAACCCGGTCTGCTGGCCTGGTCAGAGAACTACCGCTTTGACACTGCCGGCAACTACCTGGACACCGCCGGCTACACGCAGGGCGCTCCTGCGCAGCAGATTCTGTATTCCGTTTACCGTATTCACTTTGGCAATTTTGCCGGCGTGATCACTAAACTGTTATACGTGATACTTGGGCTGTCATTGACGGTGGTGTCTGCCTCCGGCATCAACATCTGGCTGGAGAAACGCAAATACCGTGACGCCCTCAACCTGATCTGGCCAGGCGTGGTCTGGGGCATGCCGCTGGCCATTGCGATTGCCAGCTTTACCCAGGTCATCCTCCACCTGCCCTCAAGTGCGATTTTCTGGGGTGGCCTGCTGGTGACCATGACCGCCGGCCTTTTTTTACCAGACCGCGATGAAGTCAGGTACAAGCGCCTGCTGCAGCGTCTGACGGCGACGGTACTGTTGTTGCTGGTAGTCGCTTACACCATCAAGTTCGGCAGTGATGCACTTTCTCCTGCAGGTTTGCCAGGATTGCTGGTGATACTGACCATTGCGGGCGTGCTGTTTTTGATGGCGATGGACCGGTCGCGCAAAGGGGCGTCGCCGGCACCAGCACGCTCGCGCTCTCCGCTGAACTCTTAAGGCAGAAAACATTTCCGCGGCAACAGTTCGGGCGTTTCAGAGCGCCTGCGTGTAGTACGCGGCAATGCGATCTATCCGGATTACACCAAGTTTTTCGCCAAACTCGCCACTGAATAGCGTATTTCATTTTAAACCGACGCCCGGGATTAATATTTTTTACTTCTTTTCAATAACTTGGAAGTTGGCGCGGTTCTTGATTATCTTCGTGCGTAGGCTAACCAAACGGACCATAATAAACTTGCCTTGTCGGCAATCAACATGGAGCACGACCATGAATCATTCCAGAATGCTATCCGGCAGCATCGCCGTAGCCCTGACCCTGCTGCTGGCACTTGGCAGCTGGGCATCCGCTGACACCCTGCTCTTGCACTCGGTCAATATCATCAATGTCGAGTCTGGCAACGTGACCGCCAATCAGCAGGTGCTGATCCGCGACGGGCGCATCGCGCGCATCGGTGCGGCCATCACTGACGGGATTGAAAACGCAGGCAGCATCCAACAGATTGACGGTCAGAACGGCTTTCTTATGCCGGGTCTGCTGGACATGCATGCTCACATCAGACATCCGCTGGCGCCCAGCCTGATATTTCCGCAATTTGTCGCTCACGGGGTGACCGGCATTCGGGAGATGAATTCCGAATGTGATGACCCCCAGCCGGGCATGCCCTGCCTGCCCCAAATGCAGACATGGCAGCAGCAGATTGATGCAGGCGAACTGACCGGCCCGCGCTTTCTGGCGCTCAGCAGCTTTCCGGTCAATCCGCCGTGGGACTATGAGGTGAGCGAAGAACAGATTCGTGGCCTGGTAGCCGAGATGGACAACCGCGGTGTCGACGTGATCAAAACCTATTTCCGGCTCAGTACGCAGGCGTTCCGCTGGCTGGCCGATGAAGCGGCACAGCGCGAGCTGTCGGTAGCCGGCCACCTGCCCGTCACCATGACCGTCACCGAGGCGGCCAACTCCGGCCTGGACAGCCTGGAACACGCCAGGGACCTGCTGTTTGACTGCTTCCCCGGTTCGGCCGAATTCCGTTCCACAGAACGCACCCAGAATCCGTCAGTCGCGTGGCTGCAGCGCATGGTGGAGGAGCACGACAGCACCCAGTGCGAGCAGGTATTTCAGGCCATGGTGGCCAATGACACCTGGTACGTCCCGACCCACGTCACCCGGCGCATGGACGCCATGGCCGGCGACAGCGCCTTTCGCAATGATCCGCGACGACAATACATATGGCCGGAAGTGCTGCAAAGCTGGGATGCAGATGCGGACAACATGCTGGCCATGGCGCCCTCTCCGGATGAGCGGGACATTGTTGCGGGTTTTTATCAGCAAGGCCTGACACTGACCGGACAGGCACATCAGGCGGGCGTGCGTGTGCTGATGGGTACCGATTCAGGCGACAGCTTTTCCTACTTCGGCGCCAGCGCCCACGATGAACTCAAGGAACTGGTCAAAGCCGGATTGACGCCTGCGCAGGCATTGCGCGCCGCTACCCGGGACGGGGCCGAGTTCCTGAACATTCAGGATGATTACGGCAGCGTCAGCGAAGGCAAGGTGGCCGACCTGATATTGCTGCGGGCCAATCCGCTGACTGATATCAATAACATCGGCACGATTGATGCGGTGTTTATGGGCCAGCAGTATTACGATCGCGCGGCGCTGGACGCGCTGCTGCAAGACGTAGTCGACGCGATCGCGGCGATGTAATCCGGCGCAATCAGGTCACTCTTCCGGATACCCCCTTACGTCGGCGAGCGCGCTCGTCGACGTACCGCGATTTTCGATCACGCTGAAACTGCCGTCGGTCTCCAGCACCACCGCTTCCACATCTTCCAGTCCGCTGATACCCTTGGTGCGCAGTGCCGCACGTACCTCGCTTTCGGTGACACGCTCTTCTCTGAGAGCCTGTGCCTGAAACTGCCCCCTCAACAGCAGCAATCGAGGCCGTGATTTGACCCAGCTTTCCAGAGTGCGCGAGCGAACCGAAAGCCAGGTGATTATCCATTGCAGCGCCACAAGTAACGCAAAAGCCAGCACCACCTGCACCAGAGAGGTGTTCCTGGACAACAGTGACGTGGCCAGCGCAGAACCAAACGCAACCGTAACCACAAAGTCGAAGGCGTTCCATTTGGACAGGGTGCGCTTGCCCGATATCCGCAGCAGGAATACCAGGGCAACGTACGCCAGGCTGCCCACAACCAGCGTCTGCAACAGCACACTTGGATCATCCAGAAACATTGCCTTGTCCTTTCAGGTTCCGTCACGCGTCCTGGCTATGGTCCGCGCCTTGCCAGGGCCAGCGACCTGTCAGTTCCACCTCCAAGGCGAAGCTGAGGAAGGTACGTATCACCACCACAATGGCCAGAGTGGCGACTGCCTGCAGAGTCAGCTCGACGGCCACCGTGTGGATGATGTCCGCCGCCACGAGAAACTCCAGGCCCAGCAGAATGCCGCGCCCCAGGTTCTGCCGGATTTCACGAAATATTGTCTCCGCCTTGCCCTGCCTGAATAGCACCACCGGCTTGACCAACAGAGCGTAGCTCGCGAACACGGCGATGATCAGGATCCCCACTATCTCGATGATAGCGACACTCCATTCCGCCAATGTGGATACGGTATCAACCACGCGACCTCCCTAAGCTCCATGTCAACGCCTTACCGACCCGACTTCTCATTGGTGCCGTCAGGCGCTGGGATCAACCCGGCGGTAGATGGCCTCCAGCACGCTGTACACGCCAAAGGCGAACAGTCCTGTCGCCACAAACGCAAGCAACCACGGGCCAAAGGGTTGTTCACGAATCTCGCTGAATACCTCGGCGATGCCACCCGCCTGTTGCGGATTAACTCGATAGGCTGCCAGCAGATAAAATCCCCCGACAATGGCAAATACCAGGCCGCGCATTGCCAGCCCAAAGCGACACAGGGGGTAGGCCCACGTCTGCGTGTCCGCGGGCATGTCAAAATACTTTTCGAATTTGGCTTTCCAGCCCTTCACAAACAGCGCCAGCCCGACACCGATCAGGATCAGGCCAGCAGCGCCCACCAGCCAGCGACCAAAAGGCTGGGCCATCAACCAGTCGGCCACGCCCTGGTTGCCGCCCCCGCCGTTGCCGCCCGACGGGCTTTCAAAGGTGAATATCAGGCTGGCAGCAAAAACAGCCAGCAGGGTGTGGGTGACCGCGCTCACCAGCATGCTCGCGCGGATGACTATGCCTTTGGCGTCCTTACCGTGGCCGTCAGGATCCTTGATCGCCTGTATGCTGCGCCAGGTCGCATAGCCCAGCAGCCCGAACGCGATGGCTGCCAACAGCACATCCCCGAGGGGCACGCCCAGCACCCACTGCAGAGCGCCGCGGCTGCCTTCGGTTTGCCCGCCCGGGCCAAAAACGGCAAGGGTCGCCAGGCCGCCTACCAACAGGTAAACAGCCCCGCGCGCGGCATAGCCGGAACGGGCAAAGTAGATAAGGGCGTGCTTCTGGTCAGATTTTGAGGGACCGTAATCCATTTCAGTCTCCACATTAAAGCAGATTTGTGTGCGCTATCGCGCCTCCGGTTGTACGCAATCCATGCATTCAAGCCTGATGCTACGAAATAAAACCGGAAAGGGCAAATGCACGCGTGCTTGCTTTTCCTTCATGGTGACTCTCCCGTCCGTGGAGTTTTGATACTACCATGTGCGCTGATAGCTGACAGTCCCTTGCCAGACAAGTTGACTTTAATCAGACCCTCCCCTTATTGTGGGGTATACCAAAAGTATCAATTGCCCATAGGAGCATTCGCATGAAATCCCGGCTTTTCGCCTTTTTTATAACCCTCTTCTTCACGTTGCCTGCCACCTTGTCCGCACAGGATTCCGCCGACGGCCTCTGGGACTTTGTTATGACCGGCCCGTCCGGAGACGTCACCGCAGTCGTCGACCTGTTTGTGGATGGCTCTGCAATGATCGGTCAGTTTGCCCTGGATGACGGTCGCGTCTGGCCCATCAGCAACGGCACGGTTAATGGCAACACTATCAGCTTCGATCTGGTCCGCGGCGACTCAGGAGTCACCTATCAAATGTCCGCCACGGTTCAGGGAGATCAGGCAACCGGCACCGCCACGGCCATGGGCTCTACCCGCGAATGGACAATGACCCGGGCAGAGTAGGCTGGCAAAGTTCGTTTACGATTGGTTACAAAACAACGCCAAATCTAATACAAAAGATCCTCTGCGATGGGATAAACTACCGGCTCATAAACCTTGTTGAATCTGCGTACAAAACCTTGAGCCCACGCCCATGCAGAACATCATTTCCGCTTCCACTGCCATCGTGGCACTGGGTTCTGCTCTGCGTTTCTCTT
This sequence comes from uncultured Gammaproteobacteria bacterium, assembly GCA_913058135.1. Lineage (GTDB taxonomy): Bacteria > Pseudomonadota > Gammaproteobacteria > Pseudomonadales > Pseudohongiellaceae > Pseudohongiella. Next base: position 13,001 of record CAJXPR010000025.1, on the reverse strand, counting down.
ATGCAGCCAATGTTTGTTCCGGCGTCGGCGGCGCAGGGGTTGGCGGAACAGGGGTTGGCGGAACAGGCCGAAGACGCAAATAAAAGCCGGTGGACCATAGGCGCGGCCCTGGGCCATGGCCAACGGCAAAACCCCTTTGTTGCCTCTGACGACTTGAACCTGAACGCTACTATTGATCTGGCGTGGTACGGCGAGCGATGGTTTTTCGACAATGGCGATATTGGTTTCATCTTCAGGGAAACTGCTCAGTTCTCGGCCAATGCGCTGCTTACCGTTGATAACGAGCGCAATTACTTCAGCTACCTGAGCAACGGCAGCTCCGGGCTGGATATCTTCAGCCTCAGAAAATTGGCCGAAGATAAAGGTCTGGGCGTGCTCGGCATTGCCGGCGGCGAAGCACCGGATCTTGATTCGCTCAACGAAGAGCAACTGGAAACGTTGGTGTTTGAAGAACTGGACACATCGCTTCCGGAACGCGATTTTGCCGTTAATTCCGGCGTGGAAATGCTTTACCTCAGCCGCTGGGGTGACCTGCAGGCACAGTTGCTGACCGATGTCAGCGGCACCCATCACGGGCAAACCGCCTGGCTTTCCTATTCTTATCCGTGGATTACCCGGTCCAGCGAATTCAGTCTCACACTCGGACTGGAATGGAAGAGCAGCGATCTTGTTAACTATTATTATGGTGTTCGTCCGGAGGAGCGCATTGATGGTCGCATGGCGTATTCCCCCGGCTCGGGCATTAACCGTGTAATCCGATTTTCCGCCAGCCACGCGTTATCCGAACGCTGGAGACTGGTCGGGGTTCTGGAACGCGAGCAACTCAGCAGCGCCATCCGGCGCAGTCCCATTATCGAGAGAGGAAGTGTGAATACGGCGTTTGTTGGCCTCTATTATCAGTTGAAATAATCCTGCACCAAAATGCCAAAGAATTTCACGGAGAGCAGGATAGTGTCAGACACGGCGCACTGGGCTGTGGGGTTTCCTATTGCGGTTCGGTTGCTGGCTGCAGGGTTGCTATGGATATTGACGCCCGCCTCGTTGCAGGCAGCAGCATCCGGTGATGAGGTGACCATGGAGGCACGGCCCCGGATTTGTGTGACGCCCGCCGGTGAACAGGCCTGCTCAGTACAGTTGCTGGTGACATGGACGTCCACAACAAGCAGGAATGTCTGTTTACATTTACACGGACAGTCAGAGTCTCTGCAATGCTGGGAGGCACAACAGGCGGGCACGTTTTCCACGGCGCTGGCACAGCCGGAAAATATCCTTATCCAATTGCTGGATGCAGAAAACCTTGAAGTGCTAAGCGAGATCGCGATCCCTGTCATCAAGCGTGATCTGCGCGATACCCGCCGTCGCCGCCGTCATGCCTGGAGTATATTCTAATGACTCAGTTGCAATCGTCTCAAAGCAGCTCCGCGCAAACACATGGTTCCGCGGTGCGTCTGTTACTGATCGAAGACGACGTTCGCCTGGCGAGTCTGGTGCGGGACTATCTGACCCAAGAGAATTTTGATGTCAGTGTGCAGCATAAAGGAGACGTGGCCGTCGCCGATTTTGATGCCAGTGCTGTGGATATTATTGTGCTGGACCTGATGCTGCCCGGTATGAGCGGGCTACAGGTCTGCACTCAACTACGTAAAACATTTACCGGCCCCATCCTGATTCTCACCGCAAAAAGCAGCGATATTGATCATGTCATGGGCCTTGAGCTGGGCGCCGATGATTTTGTCACCAAACCCATTGAGCCACCCGTTCTGCTCGCCCGGCTGCGCGCACTGTTGCGTCGCACTCAGGCGGTGCAACGAACCGCAGAACATCAGGCACTGTCGTTTGGCCGGCTGACCGTCGATCTGCAATCACATCAGGTCACGTATGACGGGGAGGAAGTCGATCTGACAACCCAGGAGTTTGAGCTACTCAGTTTTCTGGCGCGTAATGCAGGCACTGTGCTGAGCAGGGACGCGATCTACAACAATATCCGCGGCATTGAGTACGACGGCCTGGACCGTACTGTTGATGTGCGCATCTCTCGCCTTCGTAAAAAATTGCACGACAACCCCGAGCAGCCCTACCGAATCCGCACCATCTGGGGTAAAGGCTATCTGTTTGTTGTTAACGCGTGGAGCTAGAGGGCGATGAACAGCCCACATACCTCATTCCTGTTTCTGCGCTCCTACCTTCTGATCGCCGCCGGCTTCCTGATTATTGCCGTGGTATTGGACAGTCTGCTGCTCTGGTTGTTGCCGTCCGGCGAGCAAGGTAATACAGAGCGATATGCACCGCAATTCGCCATGATTGAACTGCTGTTGATGGAAAGTGGCGCCGAACCCGATCAGGTTGCAAACCGGTTTGACACGCTGAGGTCCGAGCTCGATAGCGCACTGAGCATGCCTGTCGCGCTGTACGACCCGGCCGATATGGGAGATCAGTCTGCATTTTTCGCGGCATTGGACAATGGCCGGATCACGTCGTACCGGGATGGAGAATCACGTGAGATTCTGTACAAAATGCTGCCCGCGACAGGACAGGTGGTTGCATTGGGCCCGCTGCCAGCGGAACCGCCATCAGTTGCGTTTATCGAGAGCACTGTCATCATCAGCTACTACGCCCTGGTGGCTCTGCTGCTGTTTTTGTGGATCAGACCATTTTACCGCGACTTGAGTTCACTCAGGTACGCGGCAAGCCAGTTCGGGCGTGACGACTTCAAAACGCGTGTGTCCGTAAGCGAGAACTCAAGCATTTTTCCGGTCGCCCATTCCTTCAACAGAATGGCCGAGCGCATTCAATATCTGGTGACCGCCCATCGTGAGCTCACCAATGCGGTGGCGCATGAGTTGCGCACCCCCCTCGCCCGTTTCAAGTTTGCCATGGAAATGGTTCCAAAAATCAAGGATGAGCTTCGTTTGGCAGAGCATCTTGATGCCATGAAAACCGATGTGCAGGAACTGGAAGGACTGATCGATGAGATGCTGACCTATGCCAAACTCAGTGAGGACAATCTTCAGCTTCAGTTGCAGGCCATCAGGATAGCTCCATGGCTGGAGCGGCAGCTGGCTCAGTATGCGGATTCAGCTGTTCCTGTGCATCTTCAGTCAACCACTGACCCTACCTGTGAAGTGCATTTTAATTCGGACCTGCTCGCGCGTGCGCTGCATAACATTGTGCGCAATTGCCTGCGCTATGCCGAAACAGCGGTCGTCGTAAGCTACTCGGTTGAGAATGAAACGACCTACATTTTTGTTCGTGATGATGGCCCGGGTATCCCTGAGGAACATCACGAAAGTATTTTTGAACCTTTTGCCAGACTCGATACCAGTCGCGACAGACAGTCCGGCGGATATGGCCTGGGACTCGCCATTGCCCGGCGCATCCTCCAGCGCCACGGCGGTGACGTTCGGGTAGACACACATCAGACCCGCGGTGCCGGCTTTATTCTCTCCTGGCCGTACAATTAGTCACATTTTTTGTACAAGTTTCAAACAGCTATCGGCCTCAGCTACGTTCACAATGCGTCCAATTTCTGGCAATTAAGCCAGAAATATGAAACTTAATGATGTGAACGAGAGGGAAGCCGTATGAATTTGATCAGCATGAAGTGGAGCAACGCAGCAATCCTGATGCTGTGTCTGATTGTCAGTGTGCTGCACACCGCCAGCGCAGTTGCAGACTCTGTAATTTACAAGGACAGTGAACTTACTATCAGCGACGCCATTGTAATGGAAGGGGACGCGCCTGCCTATTACCGGGAAGTGCGCCTGCAAGCACTGCCCAATGGCGATTTCCGTGTGGTCGATGCGGTCAGGAAGCAGCTCGCCCATATTGATGAGCTGTCAGTCGCAGTCTTTTTTACCGATCCGGTCGAGGTAGAGGTGGGGATAGAGGGTTACATGTCTAATCCGTGTGTTGAGATGCACACAACCGTTGCGCGCCGAGATAACACGTTTTTTGTCGTGGTCGGCGAGACACCGCTGCAAACGCTGGTGGCATGTGCTCAGGTAATCGAACCTTTTGAAATCACGCTGCCGCTGGACGTCAAAGGTCTTCCCGCCGGAGATTATCTGGTGATAGTGAACGGCGACGAAATCGATTTCACTATTGATTAAGACTTTCGTAGATGATGTCTCTGGCCACTTCACCCATATTGGCGCTTCCTGGCCGCCTCGGACCCTGCGCCTGGATCATGGACAGCCAGAAAATATTATTGACGGGATCGATCCAGAATGAGGTGCCGGCGGCGCCGGCCCAATAGTAGGTACCGGGGCCCTGCGGGGACCCGGCCGCCTGCGGATCATAGGTCACCGCCATATCCACACCCCAGCCCTGTCCCGGCTGGCCGGGACCGCCGATGCCAAAACGCATGTCCTCTTCGCCGGTCAGGCTGTTGGTACGCATGATGCGCACCGATTCAGGCGCCAGAATGCGCGCGCCGTCCAGTTCACCCTGGTTGACCAGCATCTGGATAAAGCGCGCATAGTCATGGGCGGATGACACCAGGCCGCCGCCACCGGACTCCAGACGCTCGGGATCCAGATATCCGGCCCGATCAGTGCGATGCGGTTGCTGGACCAGACGCTGAGTGTCGGCGTCCCAGTAGTGCACCTCGGCAAAGCGCGCCACATCCTGCGGCTGCACATAAAAGCGCGTATCCATCATGTCCAGCGGCTCGAACAAATTCTGCCGCAGATATTCACCAAAGCTCATACCGGTGAGCTGCTCAACAATATAACCCTGAATGTCCATGCCGATGGAGTAATACCATTGCTCACCGGGCTGGGCCAGCAAGGGAATACCGGCGACTTTTTCGATCATCTCATCCAGGTCCGCAGAGGCCAGAACGCCCTGATCCTGAAACGCTTTGTTGGCCGGGTCATCACCAAACAGGCCATAGGCAAAGCCGGCCGTGTTGCTCATCAACTCACGCATGGTGGGCTGGCGCGCAAGCGGCTCCAGCTCCACGTTGCCAGCGTCGTCGTAGCTGGCCAGCACCTGCAGATTGCTGAACTGCGGGACAAACTTGTTGATCGGGTCATCAAAGTCCCACAGCCCTTCTTCCCACAGCATCATCATCGCCACGCCCGTTATCGGCTTGCTCATGGAGTAGATACGGAACAGGGAATCCCGGGTCATCGGTACCTGATCATCAACGCTGGCCAGACCGGCCGCCTCATAGGTGGCAATGACACCGTCCTTGCCCAGCATCCACACCATACCGGCCACGTCCTGATTGGCGACGATCTCCTGCATGGCCGCATCAAGTCTGTCGATAGCCGCTTCGGTAAACCCGGCCGCTTCGGCGCCGGCTTCCTGCTGCGGCCACGAGTCCGCATGCACCGGAGCCGCCAGGGCAACAATGAATGACAGACAGATCAATTGTTTAAAAGCGGTTAACCGATGGGCAGTATGCATGGCAACACTCCGTACGTTTTTGTTTTGGCCTTCCGTCGTAGCGTCTTGGTGGTATCAATGGAAGGCATCGTTAGCAGGCATGTTAGAGCGTCTGGCAGGGTTGCACAACTCGGGCAGCGCCGCACATTAACAAGGCGAGGGTCGAAGCGGCGCAAGTTGGGCATTTCGTGTAGGATAATGACAGTACACGGACGAGAGAGCATAGCCATGAGCGAAAGCAACGTCACCACAGGCAAGGGACCGGATGCCATTCCATTTTACCGGGAACTCATCCGGGGGCTCGGAACAGACATCACGCCGCTGCGCACCGCAGTCGTCAATCCGGTTGACAACAACTCACTGGCCGGCGCTCTTGAGGCGGCCAAGGCGGGTCTGATTGTCCCGGTGCTGATCGGCCCGGAGCAGCTCATCCGCAAGGCGGCGGACGAGCTGGGTGCCGATCTGTCCGGGTTTGAGCTGATCGGTGCCGAACATGGCCACGAGGCCGCCGATAAAGGTGTGTGTATGGCCGCCAGTGGCGAGGTTGATGCGCTCATGAAGGGCCATATCCACACCCACGAGTTGCTGCGCGCGGTCATGGACAAGGGCAAGCGGCTGCTCACCGGGCGGCGGATCAGTCATGTGTTCCTGATTGACATACCGCATGAGAACTATCCCAAACCGCTGTTCCTGAGTGACGCCGCCGTCAATATCCGGCCCACCCTCGCCCACAAGAAGGACATCACCCAGAACGCCATCGACCTGTTCCGGGCCTGTCGGGAAGGCACCCCCAAGGTCGCTATCCTGTCGGCCACTGAACAGGTCACCGAAGACATTGTCTCCACCATCCATGCGGCTGCGCTTTCCAAGATGGCTGAGCGGGGCGTGATCACCGGCGGTATCGTGGACGGCCCGCTGGCGTTTGATAATGCGATTTCAAAGGAAGCGGCCAAGGCCAAGCATATCCGCTCCGAAGTGGCCGGCGATGCCGATATCCTGATCGTGCCGGATATCGACTCGGGCAATATGCTCTACAAACAGATGAAATACCTGTCCGGCTATAACGCGGCCGGACTGGTGGTCGGGGCACGTGTCCCGATCATGCTGACCAGTCGGGCGGGAGACGTCGGCGCGCGTGTAGCCTCCGCCGCTCTCGCCGTGTTTTATGCCCGGCACCAGGAGGCACAGTCCAAGCTGTGAGCACGTATATCCTGACCTGTAATGCCGGCTCCAACAGCCTGAAAAGCGCCCTGTATACCGCTGACGGGCCGGAGCTGCGCTTCCGATTTCTGGCTGACCGTATCCATGACAGGATGACACTGGAGGTCAAGGACGGCGACGGCAAAACCATCACTACCGCCACGGACGTGGGTAAAGGATATGAACAGGCCCTGGCGTGGATACTCAACTTTCTGAACGATCAGGCAGAAGATTTCAGGCTCGCCGCCGCCGGACATCGCATTGTGCACGGCGGCCCCTATTATGAAGGCCCGGTGGTGGTCAATGACGAGGTGATGGACAACCTGACGAAGCTCATCCCCTTTGCCCCCTCGCACCAGCCCCATAACATGCGCCTGATCGAGGCACTGCAGAAGCTGGATCCGGATCTGCAGCAGGTGGCCTGCTTCGATACCAGTTTTCATCGCACCCAGAGGCCCGAAGCAGCCAGTTTCGCCCTGCCGCGGAAACTGGTGGAAGAACACCAGCTTTACCGCTACGGCTTTCACGGCCTGTCCTACGAATACCTCACCGCAGCCATGGCTGATCATCTGCGGGACAGCGAACGCAAACGCGTCATCGCCCTGCACATGGGCGGCGGCTGCAGCGCCTGCGCGATCAGCAACGGCCACAGCGTGGCCACGACCATGGGCCTGACCGCGCTCGAGGGCATGATGATGAACACCCGCCCCGGCCGCCTTGATCCCGGCGTGGTGCTGTATCTTTGCCAGCATACCGGCCGGTCAGTCGAAGAAGTGGCAGAGATTCTCTACAAACAATCCGGCCTGCTGGGTGTATCCGGCATCAGCGGCGATATGCGTGATCTGGCAGCCAGCAACGACCCCCGCGCGGCGCAGGCGGTGAACCTGTTCTGCGCCATGGCCGCGCGCGAGACCGCCGCGCTGGTGACCGATCTGGGCGGCCTGGATGCACTGATCTTCAGTGGTGCGATGGGAGCAGATGACGCCGAGGTGCGTGAAAAAATAACCGCACGCCTGGGCTTTCTTGGTATATCACTGGACTACGCAGCCAACCGTAAGAACCGGACCGTTGTGTCAGAGGCGGACAGCCACATCAAAGTGCTGGCGCTGCCAACAGATGAGGAAATCATCATCGCCCGCAAAACCTGTGAAATGATGAATTGATGCGAAAATTAGCTGGCTGCATAAACTCACTCAGGATACTGACAGCGTGTGCTACAAACATCTATGGGAGAGTTTGCATTACGATGTGTGCGGCACTATATTGTACATACACATTGTACAATATTGGCCGACACCTCCATGGAAACTGTAAACATAAGTGATCTAAGAGCCAATCTGTTGAAATATCTTGAAAAAGCAAATTCTGGCCAGCACATTACTGTCACCACCAATGGCAAGGTCCTGGCGACCCTGTCGCCGCCTGTGGAGCAGCGGGAAGCTGCGAAAAATCAGCTCCGTGCACTGTCTGAAACGGCAAAGATCCGTGATGTTACAAGCCCGATTGACGTTGATTGGGACGCGAATCAATGATCCTGCTCGACACCTGCGCCATTATCTGGGACGCCCTGGATCAGCGCCAGCTAAGCCCCAAGGCCAAAACAGCGATAGACCGTGCCGACCAGAATAACGCGCTTGTGGTTAGCGATATCTCGATTTGGGAGGTCGCGATGTTGATCAAAAAAGGACGCATAGAGATAGAAACAACGGCCGCCACTTTTTTCAACCTCATCCTTCAATCACGCAATATCTCAGTCATACAGATCTCCCCGGAAATAGCAGAACTATCAACACATTTTGGTCCAGAAATCAGTAACGATCCGGCCGATCGAGTAATTTCCGCCACATCGGTCATTCACAATGCTCAGCTTGTGACCGCTGATAAAAAGCTGCTGAACTGCGAGCTCATTGACACCTTGTGGTAGGCAGCACAAACAATAAACAGCCAATAAACGGGGCTTGACTCATGACAACAAGAACTATCGTTCATTTTAAGTCAACTGCTTTAAAGTCCGGACTCAGGCACCATCTGCTATCCGGCCTGGTCTGCCTGTTTGCCATGACGGCGGTTCACGCTCAGACGCCGGTCCCCCAGGTCACAGGCCCACTGCCGGTGTCAGAAGCATCCTATCCCTTCGGCGCGGCCGATCACACCTTGCAGCCTCAGGACCTGTCGACCTACGGCTACGTCGAAGAAGAATATTTCGTCAGCGGCGAAGCCAACATCTACGTCTGGCCAGCGCGGGGGCAGCTGACCGTACGGACAGCGGATGCGCCCTACACCACACGGGTGTTGGTTCGCCGGCCCGCCAATGAGGCCGACTTCAGCGGTAACGTGGTGGTGGAAATGCTCAACCCGTCCAATCTGTTTGACCTGAACATCGGTTGGGCCATTTCCCATGAGCAGATGCTGCGCAACGGTGATGCCTGGGTCGGTATCACGGCCAAGCCAATCTCGGTGGTCACCCTCAAACAGTTCGATGCCGATCGCTACCGCGCACTGTCCTGGGACAATCCCCTGCCCCTGGATCACGCCGATAACTGCGAGGTCACGGGCCGCGATACCGTCAGAACCACCGAAAATGGCCTGGTGTGGGATATCTACTCCCAGGTTGCGGCCTGGTTGCGCAGCACCGCGCCAAGCAACCCGTTTCTCTATGCAGAGGCGGACAGCGTCGCAGAACATTTGTACGGCTGGGGATTTTCCCAGACCGGCAGCTTCCTTTATACCTACATAAATGCCGTGCATCCGGAAGTTGTCAAAAACAACGGCCAATCATTGTTCGACGGTTATATTGTCGCCGTCTCAAGTCGCCCGGCACCCATCAACCAGTGCGCGCCGCGCTTTGACGCGGATGATCCACGCCGCCCTATTCTCAACGCCGGCGTCCCCGTCATCCACATCATGAGCCAGTCGGATTATCTGTCCGGCATTGCCAGCCGACAGCCCGACAGCGACGAGCCGGGCAACCGGTTCCGGCACTACGAAATCGCCGGTGCCGGTCACGCCAGCCCCGATGAACTGTATTGGGGACCGGCGCCGGCAGACCTGATCCAGGCCGGCCGCGAAGTACCGCCGCTAAGCTGCAATGAAGGCCCGCGTAGCCGCTTCCCCAACAAACTGCTGTTCAACGCCGCCCTGGCGGGGCTGGACCAGTGGGTGCGGTACGACATCAGCCCGCCCAAAGCAAAAGCTATCCGGGTAGAAAACGGCGAAGCCATTCTGGACGAACACGGCAATGTCATCGGCGGCGTGCGTTCACCCTACGTGGATGTCCCCGCCAGCACCTGGAACGGCAACTCCACCGGCGAGTCCTTTTGCCGTATTGCCGGTCACGAAATACCGTTCGACAATGCCAAACTGAAAGCGTTGTATGGCTCTCATAGCCGCTATGTGGAAGCGGTGACAAGGAGTGTCAACGAACTGGTTGCCGCGGGCTTCATCGTCAAAGAGGACGGCGAGCAGGTGATTCAGGAAGCCGCACAAATACAGGACCGGTTTGAGTAGCAGCGTTATCCGGCGGCGTTCACCTAGATGCCGTACAGCGCCTTCAGATGCGCCATAAAATGCGGGCGACTCTCGGCGGCATCGCTGCGAATTTTCTGCACATGGGGCCTTTGCTCCATCCGCGCGCAGTACGCATCCAGCCCCGGCACCTCGGCCAGCGGATCCTTGCCCAGGAATGCCTTACCGATGTTGCGCACGATTGGCAGGTTCAGGATCGCGGCGATATCTGCCAGCGTAAACTGGTCGCCGTAGGCAAACTGCTCAAAGCGCGACAGGCGCGGCAGCGCGGCGGCCGCTTTATCGAGGCCGGCACCCACCTCTTTCAGCACCGCCGGATCGGGCTGTGTGCCGGCCAGCAGGTTGCGGATCAGACGGCGCGCGACCAGCTCAAGGTAAAGTTCGATGAACTGGGACAACTCCTGCACCTTGGCCACATCAAACGGTGATGACGGCAGCAACGATGGTTCGGGGTAGGCCCGCTCAATGTATTCCAGAATGGCGCGGGACTCACTGATAAACCCTTCGTCTGTTTCCAGCGCCGGCACCTTGCCCAGCGGGCTCTTGTCCAGATACTCCGGCTTGTAGGTCGGCCCGACGCCGGTGTAGGACAGCACCTCCTCAAACGCAATCCCTTTCTCCAGCAGCGCGAGCTTGGGTACATTGTAGTAATTGCTGGACGAGAATCCGTGTAGTTTTATCATTGTTGCTCCGGTGGTAGATGGGCGGGACTGCTATTCAAAATATTCTGGTTATTAAAAAAACGCGGCTATTCAAAAGATTCAGACAGCGCCTGCAGGAACTGGTATTCGTTCAGTCCGGCACGCTCCAGCGGTTTGGGTTGGGCACTCCACATCGCGACGACAAGGTTCTGGTCAGGATCAACAAACACATACTGACCAAAGATTCCCTCCGCAGCATAACTTCTGCCGTGCATGGGCCACAGCATATAACCATACGGCACTGTTTCACCACCCACCACTTTGGGCGTACTGGCCGTCTCCACCCAGCCCTCGGGTAAGACCCGCTCGCCATCAATCACACCATCATTGAGCAGGAACAGACCAAAGCGTGCGTAATCACGCAGGGTTGCGGACAGGCCACTGCCGCCCACCTCAAGGCCGTCGGGGGACTGCAGCCACCAGTTGGCATCGGCTTCCATTCCCATCCTGGTCCAGATCTTCTCCGACAGGTACTCGGCCACCGGCTTGCCGGTCGCTGCCTGCACCAACGCGCCAGCCAATTGAGTTTCGCCGGTGCTGTAGTTCCACACGCTGCCTGGCTCCGCAGCCCGCGGCAACGATGCCATCAGCTCCAGCACAGCGCCAGGTTGCCCGCTGATCTGTGCTTCCAGCATGCGTCGCCGGTCAGACGTCGGATCAGTATAGGTCTCGTTCCAGGCCACGCCCGACGTCATCTGCAGCAAATTCCTGACCGTGACACCGTCATAGGCGGTGCCGTCAAAACGCGGCAAATAGTTGACGATGGGGTCGTCGATACTGTCGATGTAACCGTCCTGTATGGCGGCGCCAATCAGGGCTGCCGTCATCGACTTGACCACGGACATCGACATCCACCGGGTGTCCTCGGTATTGCCCAACAGGTATTTCTCGAACAGGATTTCACCGTTGCGGATTATCACCATGCCGCTAACCCGGTTCATGGCCAGCACGTCGTAGAGGTCGTAGGTCTGCCCGTCAACGGTATACGAAAAGCCGGTCAAAGGCTGATCGCTGACCGGCAACGCACTGGCCGTCTCGCCGCGTGCGACGGTGCGCGTGGGGAACAGTCGATCGATATTACGGAAGGTGTTAACCTGTATATCCGGATACAGTTTGCCGTCGTAGACCTGACGGACTGTACCGATGGGTTCATCCGCATGGGGATACGGCGACTCTGCTGCGCTGGCGGCGCTGACAACACTGCCAACGCTGGAAAGCGCCAGCACCATGGCAAACGTGGAAGCTATGGTGACGCGGGAAGTGATCATTTAACAGGCATCCTCGCTGGCGGCAAACCGAAAGTGGCTGGCTCCAACCATGGTAGCAATGATTCAGCCCCTTATGAACCCAATCGAAAATGCCTGGGCGTGCACGATGCGACCAGGCCATTCAAATACGGACGCATTCAGGAGGGATCTATGTCCAGCCCCGAGCATAAACAGAAAATCTGGAATCTCATCAGCAACATCAAAACCGGCATGCTGACCACCCGTCACGGCGACGAGCTGCGGTCACGGCCCATGGTGCTGGTGCAGGACGAATATGATGGGACGCTCTGGTTCTATACCGACCTTGAGTCTGAGAAAGTCTTTGAACTGGAGGATGACAACGATGTTTGTGTGGCCTTCTCGGACCCCCACGAGCATGTCTATGTCTCGCTGACCGGCAAGGGCCGCGGAACCCGGGACAAGGCGCTGATCGATCGGTATCAGACCTCTATCTTCCAGGCACATCAACGGGCGGACGGTTACAGGTATACCATCCCGCGTAGCCGGCCGTCATTTGATCGCCGACGGAGAAGTGCGCCTCTGCAGGGCGCCGGCCGCCCTCGTGCTCTTCGAGATTAATCTCGAACCTGACCTCATCAGCGCTGAATATCCCTCCACTCGTCAATGCATCGTAACTGCTTAGCCCGGGTGCCGTGAGCCTCACCAGGCGCCCATGAAGCTTTATGACGCCAACAACCTCACCGCTCTGCCCAGCGCTGGCCGCCAGTACAGGCGCGCCATCAGCGGAATAGGTGAAAAAACACGTGGGGCCTGCCGGAATCACTTTACTGATCTCAGCGTCCTGCAAGCTCGACGGGTCAAGCGTGGCGATGTTTGGCGATTGCAGCGCCTCCGCAGCAGACACCACTTCAGGCCCTGTCTCTTATACACATCTCCGAGCCCACGAGACAGGCAG
>CAJXPR010000024.1 GCA_913058135.1 uncultured Gammaproteobacteria bacterium | reverse complement strand
TGATAGCGTGCCGGTTCAAGTCCGGCCTCCGGTACCAAAATAGCCCCACCTCGGCGTGTTACGCCGGATTCACCTCTTTCAAAAATTCAGCGGTGCCAGTGATAGCGTGCCGGTTCAAGTCCGGCCTCCGGTACCAAAATAGCCCCACCTCGGCCGCTCTTCATAAGCAGGACGCCGGATTCACCTCTTTCAAAAACCCAGCAATAATCCAGCAGTGCCCACTGCAAACCCAGGCAGAAAACGCCGCAAGTGTTGATTTAGCGCATAACTGTGCCCGTTATCCGGGTGTAGTCTGGCTTGTATTCATACAAAAAGCATCGAATTCAGGCACTGCGTCAATCTGTCACATAGCTGGTGACGTTGCTTTGCCTGATAATCAGATCATCATTTGCGAGTTACAACTGGAAGGAAGCAACCATGAAAATCACTCTGAGATTGACACTGATCAGCGTCCTGTTGCTGTTGAGCGCAAACGCCATCGCTGATGACTGGCTGAAAACGATGAAGGACTTTGAGCTGACCGACCACATGGGTGTGACACACACCATGGCGGAATACGCCGATAATGAATTTATTGTCGTCTACATTCACGGCTCCGGATGCCCCATCGCACGTCTGTCCGTGCCAACGTTTCTGTCCATCCGGGATGATTACAAAGACCAGAACATCAGCTTTCTGATGCTGAACTCCTTTATACAGGACGACATCCCGCGTATTCGCAAGGAAGCGGCTGATTTCAAGATCGACTTTCCCATACTGAAAGACGCCGATCAGTCGGTTGCCCGCTCCATGGGTGTAGAGAGAACCGCTGAGGTATTTATTGTTAACCCGCGCACCGGCAAGATTGTGTTTCGCGGCCCTATCGATGATTCACTGGGGTATGAAACCCAGCGCATCAATACCAAACATAATTACCTGCGCGATGCTCTGGACGCAGTTATGGCCGGGGAATCCATCAATATGAACGACATTCCCGATTCCAAGGGCTGTCTGGTCGGTTTTTTCCTGAGCTGACGTCCCGCCGACACGAGTATGTAACTGATGAAAAGCCGACCCCTTACCACCACACTCCTGGCACTGCTCCTGGGCGGTCCAGCACTCCATGCCGCTGAGCCGATTGACGAGACCTGGTTGGCATTCAGCAACGCCCTGGGGCAGCCTGCGCTTATCGGTGCCAACGCCGGCCACGACCTGGCGCTGACGAGCTACCGCCCGGTTGCCGGTTTCAGTGCCAGTGATGTCGACGCCAATAAATTGCGACTGGGTTTTGACCTGTTTCACGAACGCCGGCTGTCGGCAGATAACTCGGTTGGTTGCAACAGTTGCCACTCGGGAATGTTCGGTGGCACCGACGGGCGCAAGGTATCAACGGGTGCCTTCGGTGTCAGCGGCCACCTCAATGCACCAACAACCTTCAATGCAGCGATGAATTTCCGCCAGTTCTGGGACGGACGCGCGGTAACCCTGGCTGAGCAGGCATTGGGTCCGATCGAGAGCGCGGTAGAAATGGCACATGACCTCGACACGGTGGTGCAATGGTTGCAAAACGATGAAAGCTATGCGGCAGAATTTGCCGCCAGCTATCCCGATGGCGTAACCACGCACAATATCGGCGATGCGCTGGCCTATTTCCAGACCATGAATTTTACCCGGACAAACACGCCCTTCCTTCGTCACCTGGCCGGCGAAGATGGTCAGCTCAGTGACCAGGCACTGCGCGGCTGGCAACGCTTCGATGATCTGGGTTGCGTCAGTTGTCACAACGGCATCAATCTGGGTGGCAACTCCTACCAGCAACTGGGCTCGGCGACGTCCTACTTTGTTGAACATCGCGTGGCCGGCATCCATGACAATGGCTTAATCAATCGCAGTTTGCGCGAAGGTGATGAGCATGTGTTCAAAGTGCCTACCTTGCACGGTGTTGCCGAGACTGCACCGTACTTTCATGACGGCAGTATCGAGACCCTGGAGGCGGCCATCGAAGAGATGGGGGAACATCAGCTGGGCCGCCAATTGAGCCAACAGGACATAGACGACATCGCGGCATTCCTGCAGTCCCTGAGTGGACGAGGCATGGGCATGATGATGGGCAACATGGGCATGGGCCGTGGTCAGGGTATGCGGCAGGGTCAGGGTATGCAACGCGGCCCGGGTATGCGGCAGGGTCCGGGCATGCAGCACAGGAACAACAGTGCAGAGACTGCGATCGACGCCCCTGTCCCCGCAACCCGGGCAAACCAGGACTCGCCGGTTTCGCACAGCGACGAGTACGGCGTAGCCATTACCCGTGCGGCAACAGCGCAAGGGAAACTGCTTGCCGAAATGGCACGCATTGAGTCGGGCGAAGTAGCGCACTACGACTTCCTGCAATTCGAACACCTGGAGTTACTCCGTCACGCCCAGGCGCTGCATCATCCGCCGGCTGCGTTGGACGAGGCCATTCGCAGGCAATTGACCAGCGCGGCCCGACAGCTACTCACGCAAACCAGTGATCTTGAGTGGGTAATTGCTGATTTTCTGCGGGCACATGCCATGGCGCAAGTCATGCAGTCCCTTATAGACGAGCCGGCACCCAACAGCACCGCAGCAGGTCTCGGCAATCCGGCGACACGCCTGGCAGGCTACCAGCAAAAAGCACGTGACATGGTGGCTGCCATGGAGCTGGCAACCATCAGTGCCACGGCTCAACAGCTAGCGAGCACTTTCTCTACGGCGCGATGACGTGCACCGGGCCGTAGCATCAGCCTTATCAGTTTTGGGTGACCGAGACGGTTTCTGTATCAAGCATCTTGGGCCGTGCCAACAGCCACTCAACGACTTTTTCCGGAAACACCGATGAAATCTGCGGGATGTGCGCGCCATCGGCAATCGTCCACAATTCCGCCGAGCCGCCAGGCTGGCAACCATTGTTGTACCGGGTAACCGTCGTCTCCAGTCCCTCCAGGCTACTGTCCAGATCCAGCGTGGCAGTGACCAGCCCTTCCGCAGCGCAGCCATTGTAGCCAGCCCACCGACTCACCGTTTCTTCCGCGCCGGGGTAAGCATTACCCTGTATGTCACCACCATCGTAAGCAATGGTGCCATCGGCAGTGCCGTGAATCTGTAGAATATGGACCGGATTTGCCGGCGCTGCTTGCGCAACTGTGGCTTCGGCGCCAGCCAGGCTGGCGATGCCGGCAATCACATCTGAATATTCGTGAGCTGTCCGATATGACATGAAACCTCCGTTGGAGTGCCCAATCAGGTACACCCGGCGCTCGTCGATCTGATAATCGGCCTTGACGGTATTGATGATATCCAGCACATAGACAGCATCATCAAGGTCGTTAGCATAAAAATTGCAGCAGGCGTCAGATGCGTTCCAGAACCTGGCATTGCGCCCCTGAGTCTCCTGGGTGCCGTCAGGCGTTGCCAGAATAAAACCATATTGATTGACCAGTTCTCCTATGCGCATATAGTCATTCTGCTGAACGCCATTCGAACCATAACCGTGCAGCAGCACGATCAAAGGCGAAGGTGAATTAGCCTCATAGGCATCGGGCACCAGCAACGGAATGTCTCCGCGGCCAGCATCGATCTGGGAGGTCTGCTGGGCAGACACAAAGGGCGTACACAATAAAAGCAATAAAAGCATCGAACGCATAACAAGTCCTCGAGTATGTAAACGCATTTCAAAAAGCCAAAATCAGTTATAGATTCGACCCTGTTTCATGACAAAACCAACGTCCTGCAAAACTGTGATGTCCTGCAGTGGATTGCCGTCGACGGCAATCAGGTCGGCGCTTTTACCGGCGCTAACCGTGCCAATCTGATCCTCCAGTCCCAGCACACCCGCCGCCACTGACGTTGCGCTGAGTAGTGCTTCGTCCTCGGGCATGCCCGCTTCCACCATGTATTCAAACTCCCGTGCATTCTGCGCATGCGGGAATACACTGGCATCAGTCCCAAAGGCGATCTTGACACCATAACGATAGGCACGTGCGAACGTATCCTGGATCAACGGGCCAATTTCCCGCGCCTTTGGCACAATCAGGGGATGGTAATAACCATCAATCTCGGCCTGCTCGGCTACAAACTTGCCAGCGGTAATGGTTGGGATATACCAGGTGCCATGCTCAACCATGGCAGCCATGACTTCCTCATCCATGTAAGTGCCATGTTCGATGGTATGTACACCCGCACGCACAGCGCGCAGCATTCCTTCCTTGCCGTGTGCATGCGCGGCCACATGCATACCGTAGTCACGCGCGGTTTCGACAACGGCCTGCAGTTCATCCATCATAAACTGGGGATTATGGCCGGAAGCCGCGATACTCAGCACCCCACCCGTGGCAGTGATCTTGATGTGATCAGCGCCATTTTTGTATTGTTGGCGCACCGCTTCGCGAGCATCAGCGGCGCTGTTTACCACGCCTTCCGCAGGGCCAGGAGTGCTCATCAGATCATCGCGCCAGCCGTTGGTGGGGTCAGCGTGACCGCCGGTAGTGGCAAGGCTTTTCCCGACGGTGATAATGCGCGGCCCTTCGGCACGCCCCTGGTTAATGGCATCACGCAGGGCAATATTGACGCCGGTGCCGCCCAATTCGCGAATCGTGGTAAATCCGGCCATAAGCGTGCGACGGGCATACATCGCTGAATCAAATGCAATGTCTTCCGGGTTCTTGGTGAACCTGTCGGCAGTGCGATTGGGGCTGGTTTCGCCCTCAATATGGACATGCAGATCAATCAACCCGGGCAGCACGGTTTTATCTGACAGATCGATCAGTTCATCGTCAGCACCAGGCGGAATCAACCCGCTGCTCACCGATTCAATCAGACCGTCGGTCACCACAATTGTCGTGTTCCCTTGCATGGCACTACCACTGCCATCCCACAGCATGCCAGCATGAATCACCGTTGATTGAGCGACGGCTCCGTGCAGTGGCGAAACCAGCACCAATGCTGCCAATATCAGTCTCGTTTTTTTCATGGTTTACCCTTTATTTTGTATTCTCTGTGAATATCCATTGGTACTTCAGATCATGGCCCCACCATAGCGTTCAACGAATGCCGCCGGCATACGTTTGGGCCTGCCGGTTGTCAGCGCAATACAGACAAATGTGCTGCGGGCCCGCAACAGCGTCTGCCGGTCCGACTCCCGGCAGATCTGAAACTCGCGGGTCAGGCGCAGCCTGTTGTCCGATTGCACGATCCAGGTGGCAACCTGCAACTGATCTTCAAGATAGGCGGCCGCCAGATAGTCAATTTCATGGCGCAGCACCACCATGGCCCGGTCAAGCTGACGATAAGACGCCAGGTCGAGACCCAGTGCTTCCGAATGCTGCCAGGCACAGCGTTCCAGCCACCGCACATACACAGCATTATTGGTATGCCCTAGCTCATCAATGTCGCCTGCACCTACCACAATGCTCAGTGTGTGGGGCGCTGGCTTGTCCCAGGTCAGCAAAAACAGTCTCCCTGACGCACCGTCAACGCCTTTGTCTACTGTTCCAGGGGCTGGTTGGAGTAACGCTCATAATAGCGTTGATACAGCTCCTGCTGAGTGCCAAACAGATCGATCAGCCGACCCTGCACAAACGCTTCCTGCACTTGGCTGGTACGCATATCCAGGGCATCACCCGTGGATACAAAAAACGTGGCATTCTTGCCAACTTCCAGCGTACCTACCAGGCCATCAACACCAAGAATTTCGGCATTGTGCTTGGTGACCATGGACAGCGCAGTTTCTTTGTCCAGCCCGTATCCGGCGGCCGTGCCAGCGAAGAACGGCAGATTGCGCTGGGAGTCCAGCGCCGTTTCACCACCACCGATACCGACCAGTATGCCTGCATCATGTAACTGGAATGGCACTTTGTAGGGTTCATCAACGTCGTACCATTCCCTGCCCGGCAGTGAATGCACGGACTCGTACACCACAGCCACGGACTCATTCAGCAGCAGATCCTTGACTTTCATCGCATCGCGCCCACCGACCAGCACCAAATCCTGCACGCCATAGCTGCTGGCAAACTGCACACTGCTGACAATAGTGCGGGCGTCATTGGCATGGATAAAGAGTTTGGCATCACCCGTAAACAACGGCGCCATTGCCTGCAAATTGAGATTGAGCGGTTCACCGGTGTAGCTGAGAGAGTTCTGGAACAGCGCATGTAGCAACTGGACCTGGCGGGGGTAGTCTTCATTATCCACCGTTTCGAATTGCCCGGTTATTTCGTTTCGCTGGCGGCGCGTACGCGAAGGCCAATGCATGTGCATGGCGCCATCTTCGGCCAGCAGTGCATCTTCCCAGTTCCAGCCATCCAGATTCATGACACTGGAGCGGCCAGAGATCAGACCACCCTGAGGTGCTATCTGGGCAGTCAGAATGCCATTAAACCGGAACGTTGGGATCAGTTCCGAATCGGTGTTGTAGGCAATTGCCGAGCGGACACTGGCATTGATGTCACCTTCTTCAACGACGTCATTGGTCGCGCGAAGATTGGCAATCTCCGACAGGCCAAGCGTCGAATTGGGCAAGACAAAGCCCGGGTAAACATGTGCGCCCTGCACGTCGATCAACTGGTGGCTGAAAAAATCTGGCCGATTGCTATCCGTACCGACGTAGGTAATCACGCCCTCATCGAAGGCCAACACACCGTCGTTGATGACAGTACCGTCACCGACGTGGATAACCGCGCCAGTGATCACGATCGGTTCGCTTTGTTCTTCAGCTGGCTTGGGGACAATTGCCTGCGACAGAGGGAATGCCAGGCAGAGCACGGCGCTCAACAGAATCCTGATGCTGGTTTTCATGTAATTACTCCTCGTCGCTGATGATGGCCGCGATGATGCGTGCCCGCTCATCGGCAATGGATTGACGCAGTTGCTGATCCCGCGCCCGGTCAAAATAGGGCACCCCGTCTACCCAGGTGGTTTGTGCCTGCGCGTAAACAGATAACGGATGGTCGTCCCACAACACGAGGTCCGCATCCTTGCCTTCGCGGATGCTGCCCATGCGGTCATCCAGATGCAACAACTTGGCGGGGTTCAGGGTGATCATTTTCAGCGCATCAGACTCACTGACATTGCCGTACTTGACCATCTTGCCGGCCTCCTGGTTCAGCCGCCGCGACATTTCCGCGTCATCTGAATTAAGCGCCACCACAACACCAGCCTGCTGCATCAATGCTGCATTGTAGGGTATGGCGTAGCGCACCTCCCATTTGAACGCCCACCAGTCAGAGAATGTGGAACCTCCGGCACCATGTGCTGCCATTTTGTCAGCAACCTTGTAACCCTCCAGAATGTGGGTAAAGGTGTTGATGTTGAAACCAAAACTTTCCGCCATCTGCATCATCATGTTGATTTCAGACTGTACGTAGGAATGGTTGGTGACAAACCGCTCCCCTTTAAGTATTTCCAGCATGGTCTCATGCACCAGATCACGGCGCGGCATCACCGTGTCCCGACGTTGAGCGTTAGACAGGGCGTTGTAGGCAGTCCAGCGCTGCTCGTACTCCTGCGCCTGACTGAAGGCATTGACATAAACCTGCTCTACCCCCATGCGTGTCTGGGGGTAACGAATTGAGGCCGGGTTGGTACTGCGCTTTACATTTTCACCGAGCGCAAACTTGATGAATTTGGGCGCATTTTCGATCTGCAGGCCGTCCGGCGCCATGCCCCAGCGCAGCTTGATGATGGAGGACTGGCCGCCGATCGGGTTGGCAGAGCCGTGCAACTGCTGGGCTGCCACCACGCCGCCAGCCAGATTACGGTAAATGTTCACGTCCTCCGAGTTCACTACGTCCTGCATTCGCACCATGCTGGAATTGGTGGCAATCTCATTGATGCTGAACAGGGCGATGTGGGTATGTTCGTCAATGATACCCGGCGTCAGGTGTTTACCCGTCCCATCGATCTCGATGGCGTCACCGGCAGACACGTTGTTCCCTACCGCAGAGATACGGCCGTCGCGAACCAGCACGTCGGTCACCAGTGTGCCAACGTCCTCATTGGTCCAGACCGTTGCATTGCGAATCACCATGTCCTGTTGCTCGGGAAGTGATTCGGCGCCGTAGGCGGCAAAAGGGAACAGCACAGGAGACGGCAGGGCCACAGGTTCTGACCGGGCCATCGTTGCTGCGGGAGCAGATTCGTTTGGTAGCGGGGCGGTGCGGCGCAATTGCCAGTCAACCATAGTGCCGGACCCTGTCTGACCGCTACCCTGCCAGCCATCATCCACCGGCCAGCCGCTCAACCGTGTTGGCCCGGCATCTGTATCAATGCTGACGGTAAGGTTGATCAGATCAGTACTGATACTGGCGTCAATCGAGGCACCTTCGGCGGGCTCGCCGCTGGCATCCAGCACTGTAAATTCGGCGCGGCCATTTTCAAAATCCAGCGTCACCGGCAACTGCCGGGTGCCGGCCGTCAAAGTGTACTGCCCCCGGCGCTCATCCAGTCCGGTATTCAATACAAAGCGTTCACCACGTACCCAGTTTTCCAGCAGTTGGGTACCTTCCTCAAACAAGGGACCGGAGGCGACAAGCATGTTCGCCAATGCGCCTTCGCCCAGATGACCCAGGTGCTCTTCAACACCGAGAATCTGCGCGGGCACGGTGGTCAGTGCCGCAATGGCAGAGGCTTCTGGCAAGCCATTGTTTACCGCCAGCCGCAGGTTGTCCCAGAATTCCTCGCCCGCACCAGCACTGGTAATGGCGAAATCAATATCTGCCTCAGCCAGCAAGCGCAGATTAAACGGCGCCAGCTCCCAATGCTTGAGCTCTGCAAAAGACACCTCATCGGCGATAAACGGATCGGCCACGTCCGGAGCGTCCGGGTAGTTGACCGGCACAATCAGATGCGCACCGGTAGCTGCGAGTTTCTCCGCCTGCTGATAGGCATCAGTGCCAACATGGATAACATAATCCGTGTCAAATTCCTGCGCGACACGGTGCACAGTCAAGGCCTGATTCCAGTTGTCGACTTCCATTACCTGAGGCAGGCTCTGGGCGCGTATCCAGCCTTCCAGGGACTCATCTACAAACGGGCGTCGATCATGGGCAGCAAACCAGCGGGCGTCGAGGTAGGTCTGCCGCAACAGAGCCACCGAGCCCATCAGCGACACCGGAACTGTCTGCCGTGAGCTGCCTTTGTCCAGGGAGTAATGGGCCGCTGCGTCTGGCATCACAATCGCTTCATTGGCATTGTGATTGCCCAGCGTCACCAGTGCTGATGTGCCACGGGCAATACCATCGGCCTGATGGCTGAGCACAGCACTGAAGCCGAGTTTGCGCAATTCGCTACCGCTGTCGGTATCTGGCTCGAAGTGCTCGGCGGCGCGATAATGCGAACGAATGGCATCATTGGCGTTATAAGCGCCGGCGCTGGACTGCAGCACTTCGGCGCCGCCGCCCTGCGCAGGTCTCGCCGGTGCCGGCAATCCATAGCCGGACACCATATCGATCAGGCCGGGATAAACATATTTGCCGGCCATATCGATCACAAAAAATTCCTCTGCCGGATCACTGCCGGTCAGGACGTCAACGACACGCCCCTCACGGATCAGCACTGTGGCGTCCTCCTGGTACCCCTCTCCCGGCACGTAAACCGTTGCGCCGGTCAGGGCAAGCGCATCACGTCTGTTGTCGGCGATGCCGTTCGGCGTCACTGTCTCCTGAGCCAGTGCGGGTGACACCATGATCACGGCGGCCAGCCAACCTGTAAAAAAACGCATAACTGATATCCTCGGCATTGATTTGACCATTATTGATCTGTCGTCTGACTGTCGGCGCTGCGACCCACACGTCTGACCGTGGTTGAGTTGCGCCGGACACGCGGGGTACCGGCGCACCCTTCTCCGGTGTACATGCCCGTCAGAAATTGTTCCAGTGCCCGCACAAATCTGGCCCAGGGGCTTTGCTTGCGAGCCTCTTCACGTTGCTCCGGCGTCATAGCGACCTCGTCAAAAATAATGACAGCAGCCCGATAATATCGGAAAGTACGGTCAGGTAGTACAATTAGCGCCATCAGGAGAAAACATTATGCGATCACCCTTGCCCGGCCCGACAGCCCAGGCTTTCTTGCTGGCGATAGCCATGCTGGCAGCATGCACCCCCGATGGCAACACCCCCCCTGCCACAGACACAACCATCGCCCCTGTCACCGGACAGGAAGCTGTTGCCGATCCCGTACACAGCGCCGTAGCGGCTGCCTTTGCCATTGACAGCGAAGCACTGATGCAACGTATGCTGGCGCGCGACCCGGCCTGGTCCATTTACGCCGGTCGGTATGATGATGCTGACCGGGTGACCATTCCTGATGCTGCCCGTCGCGCTGATGACCTGGCCTTTGCCGAGACCGAGCTGGCGTGGCTGGCTCGCGTGGATCCGCAGACCCTGCCGCCGGAATTGCGTATTGATCACAACCTGCTGACCAACCGTTTGGAACGCATGCGCTGGTACCTCACCGAATTCCGGGACTGGCAATGGGACCCGTCCAACTACAACGTTGCAGGGCCTATCGGCCTGATACTGAATACGCCCTATGCGCCGGAGGCGGACCGGTTGCGTACCGTCATGGCCCGGCTGGAACAGGTTCCTGCCTATTACCAGGCCGCCCGCACCAACATCAGCAACCCTACGCGCGAGCACACCGAACTGGCCATGGTGCAGAACCGCGGCACGCTGAACCTGTTGGGCGACAGCCTGCGTGAACGGGTGGCGGCGTCGAGCCTGGAGACGGCTGAAAAAGACCGCTTTGAACAGCTTAGGCAGCGGGCGGTTGAGACAGTGGACGGTTTTATCGCCGAGTTGCAGGCAATCAATGACGGCCTGGCCACCGACGATAACGCCCGGCCCTTTCGTATTGGCGCCGATCTGTACGAAGCCAAGTTCGCCTATGACATTCAATCGGGCTTTACCGCCAGAGAACTTTATGAACGCGCCGTGGCCGAAAAAAACCGGCTTCACGATGATATGGACCTTATCGCTGTTCAGCTGTGGGATGAGTATTTCCCTGACCAGGATATGCCGGAGGACAGGCTTGATCGCATCGGTCAGCTCATCGATCACCTGTCAGACCAGCATATTGCCCGCGAGGATTTTATCAGCGAGATCGAACGGCAGATTCCGCTGTTGACCGCCTTCGTCGCGGAACACGACCTGCTCGACCAGGATCCAACGCGTCCACTGGTGGTCCGTGAAACACCGGAATACATGCGTGGCGGTGGCGCAGGCGCCTCGGTCAGCGCCCCGGGCCCATTCAACCCGACAGCTGATACCTACTACAATGTGACCCCCCTGGATGACTACACCGATGAACAGGCCGCCAGTTATCTGCGTGAGTACAACCAGTGGGTCCTGCAGATTCTCAATATTCATGAAGCCATTCCGGGTCACTATACACAGCTTGTGCATGGCAACAAATCATCAGGGCTGATCAAGAGCCTGCTGCGCAACGGCGCCATGATTGAAGGTTGGGCAGTGTACTCCGAGCGCATGATGCTCGAAGAGGGCTGGGGCGAGCAGGCCCCGGAAATGTGGCTGATGTACGGGAAATGGAACTTGCGAGTGGTGACCAATGCCATCATGGACTACGCCGTTCATGTGTTGAACATGAACGAACAGGAAGCCATGGACATGATGTTGCGAGAAGCTTTTCAGGAGCAGACAGAAGCAGAAAACAAGTGGCGGCGCATTACCCTGTCCCAGGTTCAGTTGACCTCGTATTTTACCGGCTATGCGGAAATCTATGACTTCCGCGAACGCCTGAAGGCAGACATGGGTGACGACTTTGATCTCAAGGCCTTTCATAACCGGTTTCTTGGTTATGGCAATGCGCCTGTGCCGGCCATCATCGACATGATGCAACCTCGCAATTGAATCGCATCAGCGGCCGGACTGGCAGAACAGGCGCCTTCCGTCATGGGACTGCTTTCAGTTGTGTTCCTTACCCGAGAGCCCGGTCAATACGTGCAAGACAAGCAGGGCGAGGACGGTGACGCCCACAGTCAGTACGTATTGCTGCAAGCCAACCCCGATGCCGATGGCTGCAGTAAATAGCAGCGATGTGGCCGTCGTCAGCCCCAGCACAGCGTCCTTGCGCGCGTGCTGAATGATGGTGCCAGCACCAATAAATGCCACTGCGGTGACAATGGCTTCAATAATACGAATCGGGTCGACCCGCACCAGATTCTGGTAACTTTCGTCACTGAAATGCTCAGCCATCAGGTCACCAAGGCCCAACAGCAAAGCTGCAGCGCCCGCGACCAGCATATGCGTGCGCAACCCGGCAGGCCGCTTGCGGGTTTCCCTCTCGTAGCCGATAAGCCCCCCCAGTAACATGGCGAATGCAACACTGCCCACTATACCCAACTGCAAACGCCACTCGCCCAATAGCTCCATAAATCCATCCTCTTCCCTGATTCCGATCCAACCGCGTAGCCGAACCGTACCGACCAGCACGAATTCGACCTTTCACCGGCCATTCTGTGGTTAAATGAGTATACTTTCAATTCAAACGCCCAATTCAAACGCAGGCTGACAAACAGGAGATTCGTTCTCTGCTATGGAACTTGTAGTTTTTGATCTCGATGGCACCTTGCTTAATGATGCCTCACAAATTTCCGCATTTACGCGCGAGACGTTGAACTGTTTAACCCGCAGTGGCATTGCCTACACGGTAGCCACCGGCCGCACTCTGCATTCTGGCCAGCAGATTATCGCTGACCATGGTTTTGTCCTGCCGCATGTTTATACCAATGGCGCCATTATCTGGGATCCGCGCCTGGAATCCCTGTCGCTGAGCAACTACCTGACCGTCAGTGAGGCAACACACGTGCTGCGCGCTGCACTTAGGGAGGATATCAGCCCCTGGGTCAACACGGTCACCGAAGACAAACAACATTTCGTTTTCCACCCCTCATCACTGAACAGCGTGGAAAAAAAGCTGTTGGAGGTGGTTCGTAGCCGTGGTGGTGCGCATATCAGGCCATTGACCGAGCTGCCCGCCGACGCGCGCATTACCAATATCAGCATGCTGGGTGATGCCGAAAGCATTGATGCCATACGGGCCAGTCTGGCCAACGAGGATCATTTGATCTCATACGCCGGCGTCGCCATGGAGAACAAACATCTGAAATGGGTGGACTACCATCACAGCAGCGCCAGCAAAGGCGACGCCCTCAATGTGATCAGACAACAGCTGAACATCAGCAGCCTTATCTGCTTTGGTGACAGCGACAACGATCTGAGCATGTTCCGCGTTGCCGACGAAAGCTATGCGCCCGACAATGCCAAGGATTTTGTCAAGGCAGAAGCCACGGCGGTGATTGGTCACCACAATGAAGATGGTATTGCACATTATCTTCGGGAGCGTTTTAATCTGTAACCGCTGCAACCCTGCAGCGACTGCGACAGAAAAACAAAAACATCACCCATAAAGGATTCATCATGGAACTGGTTACGATTGTTGTTGTGCTGGCATTGCTGCAATACATGGTATTTGGCATTCTGGTTGGCAAAGCACGAGGTACCTACAAGGTGGAGGCGCCGGCCGTCACCGGCGACCCGATATTTGAACGTTATTACCGCGTACACATGAACACACTGGAAAGTCTGGTGCTGTTCCTGCCATCAGTTTTCCTGTTCGCCATGTACGTCAATGCTGAAGTCGCTGCGGGGTTGGGGGTCGTCTTCATCATTGGCCGTTATCTCTACCTGCGCGCCTATATAAAAGACCCCAAGTCCCGCGGCATCGGCTTCGCGCTGACCATGCTGCCGTCGCTGGCGCTGGCACTGGGCGCCCTGATTGGCGCGGCGCTGAGTCTGCGCTGAACATCCGATTGTGACTTCTGCCACCGACCCGGATGCCCGCCGCAGTAGCCCCAGCTCGCTGCGCAACCGAGAACCCATTGCTCAGGTTTTGCGACAGCACCTGCCCGACCACAGCCGCGTGCTGGAGATCGCGGCCGGCACCGGGGAACATGCAGTCTATCTCAGCGCGCAACTGCCGGTCGCGCACTGGTGGCCCA
Organism: uncultured Gammaproteobacteria bacterium; assembly: GCA_913058135.1. Lineage (GTDB taxonomy): Bacteria > Pseudomonadota > Gammaproteobacteria > Pseudomonadales > Pseudohongiellaceae > Pseudohongiella. The sequence goes on along the minus strand of CAJXPR010000024.1, from coordinate 24,094 downwards.
GTGACATCAGCGCAGATGCCATCAACAGCATCAATGCCTGGCGCGAGGATGCCAATCCCGCCGCCCTGCATCCGGCTCTGCACCTTGATGTCAGCCGACCGGTCGAAGAGACCGTAGAACATTTGCGGGACGCGGGGGTTTCGCCGGCCCGGTTCGATGCCATCGTGTGCATCAACATGATTCATATCAGCCCCTGGCAGGCGACCGAAGGCCTGATGCGAACTGCCGGCGCCGCGCTGGAAGACGGCGGTCTGCTGTATCTGTATGGGCCCTACCGGCAACACGGCCAACACACCGCAGCCAGCAATGCCCGCTTTGATGCAGACCTGCAATTGCGCGATCCGCAGTGGGGTGTGAGGAATCTGGAAGATGTCTGCAAACTGGCTGCCGGGCAACACCTTAAACTGCTGGATGTTGTGGATATGCCGGCCAATAATTTGAGTGTCATCCTGCAGAAATCCCGCCCCGCCTCGCCGTCCAGCTCTTCCCATGACTGACGTCGTCAGTTCGCGCCCCTGGTATAAAAACAGCGGCCCCGGCGCCCTGGTGGCAGCTGCGTTTATCGGACCAGGCACCGTCACTGTCTGCACGCTGGCGGGCGTCGAGTTTGGCTATGATCTGTTGTGGGTGATGTTGCTGTCGGTATTCGCCACCATGGTGTTACAGGAAATGTCGGCACGGATCGGTATCGTGACCGGACTTGGTCTTACCCAGGTCATTCGCGATAAACTGCAGGCACAGCCAATAGCCAGGTTTGCGGTCCTGACATTGATACTGGCCGCCATAGTGGTTGGCAATGCCGCCTACGAGGCAGGCAACATCAGTGGCGGCCGGCTGGGCCTGGAGACCCTGCTGGGCATTAGCTCAAGCAACGGTTCGCGCTGGCTGAGCCTGCTTATCGGTATCATCGCCTTCGTACTGCTGTTTCTGGGTAACTACCGGATACTGGAACGCGCCCTGGTCAGCATGGTGATCCTGATGAGCCTGGCGTTTGTGCTGGCGGCACTGCTGACCCGGCCTGATCTCGGGGCGCTGTTGCAGGGTCTGCTGATACCTTCCCTGAGTGATGCCAATCTGCTCACCATTGTCGGCCTTATCGGAACCACCGTAGTGCCCTACAACCTGTTCCTGCACGCTTCGCTGGTCAGCGAAAAATGGCACCATGCTGACGATCTGCCGCACGCCCGGCGTGATACCTTTGTGGCAGTGATTATTGGGGGAGTGGTCTCCATGGCCATTATAGTCTGTGCCGCCGCCATCAACACGGCCGGTATCAATAATGCAGCTGATCTGGCACTTGGCCTGGAGCCATTGTTCGGCAGCTTTGCCCGTACCTTCCTGAGCCTGGGTCTGTTTGCTGCGGGCATCACCTCTGCCATTACCGCACCGCTGGCGGCCGCTTACGTCGTGCGTGGCTGCATGGGCTGGCCCGCTGATCTTAAACATGCCGGCTTTCGCCTGGTCTGGATTTCGATACTTGCTATCGGCATTACTTTCTCTTCGCTGGGCATTAATCCCATCGATATCATCCGTTTCGCCCAGGTCGCCAATGGGTTAACGTTGCCGGTGGTGGTTGCCATTCTGTTGTGGATCATGAACAGCCAGGCGGTCCTGGGCAAGCACAGCAATGCCCCTTGGCATAATGTACTGGGCGGCTTTATTCTGGCGATTACCGTAGCGCTGGGCTTGCGGGCCATCATACTGGTTGCCGCCAGCCTCTGAGCCAATGACGCGCTGGTCTACCGGGCTGCGCGTTGCAAACCGTCCGCAGCCTGCAGCAACTTGGCTCTTAGCTTGGGCTCCATGTCAGAATGCTGACGCAAAAACTGCTCAACAATGTCTGCCGCCTGCACCGAGCTGTGTCCGTCCAGGGTGGCATTCAACCAGCGCAGTGGAAAAAATATATCGCCTGATCGCTGAATCTCTTCAAGCAGCATCAATGCCGGCAGAATCAGGGGAAGCGCTGTTTCTGCACGCGAAGGATGATGAATCATACGGGTCGCATCCAGCACCCAGGACTCCTGTTGCCGATTGGCCGGGTCGGCAAACGAACGGAAAAAATCCGCACGCAGCTCTGCGGATTGCGCCAGGGCCGGACGCACAAAACGAAAACGGTCCAGTCGATCCGGGTTGCTGATACGGCGCTGCTGCTCGTCAAGAATGGCCTCGGCATCCGCTACACCTTTAAGCGCAAGCGATTCAGCCAGATTGATAAATTGCTGCTCCTGCAATGGCAGGCCCGGCACATCCTGACGCATATGCCAGATATCGGTAAGCCACTGCAAACCCTTATCGGTAGTCATGACGTCAAGCAAAGCGTTGAAGTACGCACCTTTCTGGCCGGCGCTGTCGGCACCAGACATGGCCAGCCGTAACGTTTCTTCCAGCACATCAGCGCGCACAGTCCGGTCTTGCCCGGACAAATACCGCCACCAGACGTTATGTAGCAGACCCAGCACCTGTTGGACAATCAATGGCTCCCGCTCCCGGCGCACTGCGACCAGCAAGGCCTCATAGAAGTCCATCGGCGCCAGGCGGTCTTCCAGTAACGCTTCCCACAGGTGTTGCCAGACAATGGCACGCTGCAACCCGGAAGTCAGGTCATGAACATGGCTCAGCAGATACTGCCTGCTGCCCTCGTCCAGTTCAACCCGGCCGTAGCCAACGCCGTCGGCTCCGGCGAGGATAAAGTCCGGACGAGCAGAATCGGGCAGTTCGACCCGCGTATCGCGATCGCGCAGGGCGGCGACATACGTGTGCACTGCATCCCCATAACCTACCGCAAGTACCACGGGCTGTTGCCAGCGCAAATCACGATCCGCGTCATCATCTGTCTGTGATACCGTTATACCTGCATCATGCCAGCGTGCCTGAATCCGCGCCCGGCCTGCCTCCTCTACCCAAGCCTGACTCCACCCGCGTAAATCTTCCTGGCTCATGGCGTCGAGTAAACTGACCAGGTCGGACCAGCTGGCATTGGCAAATGCATATCGCCGCAGATACTGGCGTAGGCCCTCCTGCAGCACATCCTCACCCACCAGAATCTCCAGTTGCTGCATCACAACCGGTGCCTTTTGGTAGATAATGGCGCCGTACAATGAACCTGCATCACGCAGATTATCCAGTTGCTGGCGAATCGGGTTAGCCCCGGCGGTGCGGTCTACGGCATATGCCGCCGGGTGGTGAGCCTGGAAAAAACGTAAATCCAGATCCAGTTCGGGGAACGCTGGCCCTGCGATTTTGGCGGCCATGAAATTGGCAAACACCTCTTTCATCCAGACATCGTTGAACCAGCGCATGGTCACCAGGTCACCGAACCACATGTGCGCCGTTTCATGCGCAATCAGGCTGGCCCGGCCTAACGCCTGGGCAGCTGATGCACTGGGATCCAGAAACAGCGACTCGGCGCGATACCAGATAGCGCCAGGATGTTCCATGCCACCAAACTGAAACGCGGGAACGGCAAAAAAATCGAATTTGCCAAACGGATAATCAATAGCGGTGTAATCTTCCAGCCAGCCCATGGCGGTAACATGCAGGTCGAATATGGCATCACGATTTTGCGCCAACCGTTCCGGATCTGTCTCCCGGTGATAGAGGCTATAGGTTCTGCCACCACGCTCCTCGGTCTCTACCTGCAGGTCGCCGGCCGCAAAGGCAAACAGATACGAACTGACGGGCAGTGTTTCTGAGAACTGCAGCAGATCCATGCCCGGTGTTATCGGATCTGGCTGGCGCGACTGTTCCGCACCATTGGCCAATGCCCGCCAGTGATCGGGAATACTCAACTGCAGACGGTAGCGTGCCTTGATATCAGGCTGTTCAAATACCGGAAATGCGGTCGAGGCGCGATCAGGTACGAACAGGGTATACATGAATTCGTCGCGCCGGTTCAGCGCAGTATCCGAACTGACAAATTCGACGCCCAGCACATGCGACCCGGGGGCAAGTGCGGCTGCCGGGATCACGATATGATCATTTATAATCTGATGGGCAACCGGTTGGTTATTGAACGTCACTGACCGAACATGGTCGGCGGGCACACGAAAATCGATGACCAACGGCTGTGTGGCCTCACTGAGGTCAAAATACGCTGCCAGCGTGCCGGTAACCGGAACGTCGAGATCGTCGGGGATGCGGAAATACAGGTCGTAGATGACATTGCTGATCACCGCCGCGCGCTGTTCCGCCAATGTCCTGGCGACACCGGGCATCGGCGCACCGCCAGGGTGGTTGTCAGACTGATTGCCGGAACCGGCACAGGACTGAAGAGTGAACGCCAATGCAAACACTAGCAGGGTCTTGCCTGGCGCCATGACGCTGCCTCCGGAACTAATGACCGGCTGCAGGAAAATCCCACCAGGGTGGACTCTCCCACAGCCTGCCTGTTTTAGCGAAGACGGTCAGCAATACCTTCGATGGTATCAAGCAATGCCTGATAACGGGATTGCGTTGCGCCCGTCCGGCCCACAACCTCACCTTCCAGGCCGGTTGTCAGGGATGCCAGCTGACCAGCGACGGAGGCATTGCTACCACCGTTGTCCAGCGCCGCTGCGGCGTCATCCAGGGCAGCTGTCAGAGCCTGATCCTGCACAGCGTCCAGCGCGCCCATTCTTCGCAGCTGATCCATGTAGGCTTTTGCCACGACCGGATCAGCTGGCCAGTCCAGCTGCCGCTGCTGCTGTGGATTGTGCAGGTTTTCAGAGGCAGTAAGCGCCGCTGCAGCCAGTTCGTTCTCACTGAGGTAGTCGCTGGGCGTCAGTTCAAACACATCCAGTCCACGCGCAATTTCGGTGCCGTAAATGACGCCGTTATACCAGTACGCTGACCAGTACCCGCCCATCACCAGTTCTTCCGAATCAACCGGGCCCCGGTCAAAAAAGGCGATCTCCACCGGATTATCGGAATCGGTGAAGTCCATGACCGAGATGCCGCCCTGATACCAGGACTGGACAAAAATGTCGCGCCCCGGCACCGGCACCAGCGAACCATTGTGTGCTACGCAGTTTTCCTGATCAGACTGCGGTGCCGGCATTTTATAATGACTGCGGAATTCCAGCTCGCCGTCAACGATATCGTATATTGCGTTGGCACCCCAGTTCTGTGGATCAAAGGCGCGGCAGCGGGCCCGCGATCCACCGCCCCACTCATCGGTAAACAGAACTTTACTACCGTCATTGTTGAATGTGGCCGAGTGCCAGTAGGCAAACCCGGTATCAACAACTTCATCCAGGCGCGTGGGGTTCATCGGGTCACTGATATCAAACAGAATACCGTTGCCGGAGCACGCACCGGCCGCGATGCCCAGCGCAGGAAACGCGGTGATGTCGTGGCAATGGTTGGTTTCGTTGGTATCCTGAGTGCCGGTACCATGATCGCCGCCTTCCCAAAGTCCGGCAATCACACCAGTATCCGGATCAGCAAAGACCTGGGGACGGGCGACAATCCGGGCATCTTCCGGGTTATCCAGCGGGATCTGTACAATCTCGATACGAAAGCGCGCCGATTCAGCGTCTTCAAAGGGCGAGTCATTGACACAGCCCTCAAGCTCTTCGCCGGGCCGGACATAGCTGGTCCCGGAAATGTATACCAGAATGTTGTTGTCATCATCGGGGTCTGACACCACGGTGTGTGTGTGCGAACCACGACAGGTCTGCACGGCGGCAACCTGTACCGGCATGGTAAAGTCGCTCACATCGAATATCCGGATACCCCGGAAGCGCTCGTCGCTGACGCGCTCGGCAACGCCGGTCAGGCCACAGTCCAGACGCCCCCGGTTTTGCTCCACAGACATGATCAGCAGATCTCCGATCACTGACACATCACCCTGCCCGCCCGGACATACGACAGAACTCATCAACTGGGGACTGGTGGGATTGCTGATGTCATAGGCATTGAAGCCATGATAATTGCCAGCAATCAGGACGTCCTCGGCAAACGCTATATCGGTGTTGGCGAAATCCAGCAGGCTGGGACGTGGCTCGGCATCTTCATCGTCGGATTCCTCACCGTCGTCATTGATACGGCTCATCGGCAGCCCCTGCGGGTTGGCCGGATCGTAAAAGCCTTCTGGCTTGGGCATGGCCGCCAGCAGCTGCATGTTAAGCGAAGCCTGCCCGGCATTGTCATAACCGGCACTGAGGTTCACGCGGGGGTCTGGCGACAACATCGCCAGCATCAGGGTCATGCGTTCAATCTCGCTGGCCTGTTCAGTGGTGACTTCCGAGGTGAATTCGAACAATACCGGATCCTGGGCAGAGCCACCCTGTTCAAGCAGGGTTTCAACCATGGTGATGGCGCCCTGATGGTGTTTGATCATCAACTCCAGATACCGCGCGTCAAACTCGATACCTTCGGCACCGGCCAGCTCTGCCATCTCTTCGTCGGTGATCATGCCTGGCATCATATCGTTATGCGAACCATGGGAGCCGCCACGCATGACATGGTCAGACATGGAGCTGGTGGTTGGCTGACCGCGCTCACGCAACCATCCCTGCATAAAACTGATTTCGTCCTCCTGCGACAGCGATATGCGCTGCCCCAGCTGCTCCATTTCGTTGCTCCGGGTACGATCTTCGAGCAGGGCACTCATCTCTACTGCCTGCGCATGATGCGCAATCATGTCCTGCATGAACTTGACGTCAGCATCGCTGTAGCGCATACCTGCCAGGTCTGACGCTTCTTCAGCAGTGATCTGGCGGCTGCTTTGACCGGGTGCGCCTGGTTGCACAATAGGCACCTGAGCATAACTTTCTGCAGCCATGAACAGCGAAATCGCAGTGGCAAGCGACACACGCGACGCCGCACGGAACAGGTGAGCTGATGGTTTCGTCATTGAATTGTCTCCGGCATTAGCACATCAGGTTGGAATGAGCCAAAGATTACAACGGTTGGAGCACGGATGCCACTGATAACTCAGCGGTATAAGTCAAATGACCAATTCCGGTGGGCACCGTCCCGGTCAGGCCCGCGAAAACAGGATAAAATGGGGCAAAAAATGGACGACCCCCCTGTTTCGGGCTGGCAAGCGGTGTTCGGCTGTGCCAGAATGCGCTCGCTAAGCTACTGATTTTAAACATTGGAGCACTCAGGTCTATGGCTGGAAACAAGGAAGACAAACCCAAAAAGTTCTTCGGCTTTGAAGTAAGCGATACTATCAGCTACGTCATCGTGGTAGTGCTCGCTATCATTTTTGTCCGTCAGGTCATGACGCTGTTCTGAGCCCGGGCCCTGATTTCCGCTGGCAAACAGCTCCCTGACAACATACCGCACAGCTCCCGGCAAACACTGTCCGTTGTTCCATCCTCCCCAGCTATGCTAAATTACGTCCCCTTTTGAACGACCATGCCTTCGGCCCGGTGCCAGCGTGTTGCGCCAGCAGCGATGCGGCCCAGGCCCGTTTCAGGCAATACCATTGACAGGAATTGATATGAGCCACTACAAAATCGCATTGCTGGACGGAGACGGCATCGGCCCGGAGATCATGAAAGAGGCGGTCAAAGTGCTGGACCTGGTTGCCCAGCGCAACAATATTACCTTCGATCTGATCCATACCCCGTTTGGTGCCAGTGCGTATTTTGAATGCGGGCATCCGTTTCCGGACGCCACCAAAAAGGTGTGTGATGAGGCAGACGCCATTCTCAAAGGGCCGATTGGTCTGAGTCACGAGGAATCACAAAAAATCCCCGTGGACATGCAGCCGGAGCGGGGCGCCCTGTTGCCGCTGCGTCGCCGCTATAACACTTATGCCAACTTCAGGCCGGTATTCCTGCCTAAAGGGCTGGCGCACTTCTCGCCATTGAAGACTGAAATCATTGGCGATGGCATTGATATCATGATCATCCGCGAACTCGTCGGTGGTCTGTATTTTGGCGAAAAAGAGACAGGCACCACCGCAGAGGGCGTGCGTTACGTCAAGGAAACCCTGGAATACGACGAGAACCAGATTCGCCGTATTGCTATCGTGGCTTTTGACACCGCCATGAAACGTAAAAAGGTGCTACACAACATCCATAAAAGCAACGTACTGAAGTCCAGTGTGCTGTGGAATGAGGTGATGGCAGAAGTGGGCAAGGATTACCCGGAGGTAAGAGTCGAAAACATACTGGTCGACGCTGCTGCCACCTATTTGTGCCTGAATCCCGGTCGCTTTGATGTCATGGTCATGGAAAACATGTTTGGTGACATTCTCAGTGACCAGGGCGGCGGCATTCTGGGCTCACTGGGCCTGATGCCATCGGCATGTCTGGGTGACGACAAGGCGTATTACGAACCATCACACGGTTCGGCGCCGGATATTGCCGGCAAAAACATTGCCAACCCCTACTCGATGATTGGTTCCGTCGCCATGATGCTGGAAATGAGCTTTGGCATGGATCAGGAGTCGAAGAATGTCTGGCATGCCATGCAAAGTGTGTTTGCCGATGGCTACTCGACCCCCGACCTTTCCAAGCCGGGTAGCGGGGTGATGATGATCGATACCCAGGCCTTTGGTGATCGCGTTGTCGAGGCGCTGCGCAAGATGCCCGTGCCAGCCTGACCGGCGCGCGGACATCGGCCGATAACCCGTCAGAAAGGACGCGCGTCCTTGGGTAGCAATACTGTCTTGGTGCCCGACAGTTTCTCATGGACCGCGTCGTGATTCTTATCCACATACAGCCACAAATAGCCCAGGCCGGCCAGCCAGAAAGCCGGCCATGCGGCTATAAACCGGACCAATCCCTGTTGCCACTGGATCGCCCCGTTATCGGTGCGTAGCGCCTTGATTCGCCAGGCAATCATACCCAGGGTTTGTCCGGTCCGGCGCCAGAACCACAGGTAAAAACACCCGGCCGTGGTCACCATCATGACGAAGTTCAGCAGCAGCAGAACCGGGTGCGTCTGAACCTGCCCGTCAACCAGTTCACTGGTATTGTCGGCGAACAGACCGAATATAAACAGCAGGATGAAGCCCAGGCACATCCACATCGCAAATACCAAAAACATGTCGTACAGCAACGCAGCCAGTCGGCGTAAAAGGCCGGCACGCGGCAGCAGCGCAATCTCGGCATCGGAGAGCAGGCGGCGCTGGATTTTCTTTCTGGAACTCATCGGGGAATGACACGGCTACTGAGGTATGAAGCCGTCAGTATAACGTATTTGCGGTCCTGATGCCGCTCAAACCCTGATGCCACTCAAAAGAGTACCGGCGGTGTTGTGTCCTGCGACTCTTCGGGGCTCTGCTGGGCGCTGTCATCTTCGCTACCCGAGCGAACCGATGCCGGTATATCTCCCAGCAGCGCCCGGAGCCGTTGCAGATCTTCAGTGTTTGATACCGTCTCCTGCTCTTGCTCGAACGGCTCCAGGTCGCTGGCATTAAATACCAGATTGAAGGTATAACGCGGATCGCGCATGCACAGAATGGTGAACGCAGTCTCGTCATTCTCACTGCGATATTCATTCAGCCGTCCGTACAGCACCTCGGTACAGTCCGGGTCTTCAAGAGCCTGATGGGCTGCGGCCACCAGTAATTCACGCAGGTTTTCCTGACTTGACGGAAGCCAAAGCCGGTGGGGCTGAACAGCCCCGGCCTTGGATTCAGCTTCAGCGGCCGCCGATGTGTTACCCATCACGGATAGCAGCATCAACCCGGCAGCAAGATAAACGGTCAAATTTTTCATACAGATCCTATCGGCCACATGCCGCCAAACTTGAATCTGGCAGTAGCCTTATGATGCCTGAAAGGATCTGGTAGAATCCAGCCCTTGATTCAATCGCTTCAGGATACTTCCCGGCATGAGTGCACAAGCAAGAGGCAGGCAGGTTCAACTTCTGGACACCACCCTGCGTGATGGTGAACAGACCCAGGGCGTCTCTTTCGCGGCCAAGGAAAAGCTGCAAATTGCCCGCGCCCTGCTGCAGTCCTTAAAAGTTGACCGCATCGAAGTAGCATCAGCCCGGGTGTCCGAGGGAGAAAAAAAGTCAGTCGCCGATATTAATGCGTGGGCGGCCCAGGAAGGACTGCTGGACAAAGTCGAAGTGCTGGGTTTTGTGGATCACACCTTGAGCGTCAACTGGGTGCGCGATGCCGGCGGCAAAGTTATCAACCTGCTCGCCAAGGGCAGCGAGAAACACTGCCGCGAACAGCTGGGCCGAACGCTGGATGAGCATATAAACGACATCAAGCGCACGGTCACCTACGCCCAGGAGAACGGCCTGCGCGTCAATATGTACCTGGAAGACTGGTCCAATGGTTACAAGGACAGTCCTCAGTATGTGTTTGATCTGGTGGCGGGCGTCCGGAACTGCGGCATCGGTAATTTCATGCTGCCGGACACCCTCGGCGTGATGACACCCGACGAAGTCCATGCCGCGCTGACCGACATGATTGACCGCTTCCCTGAACTTCGTTTTGATTTTCATCCCCACAACGACTACGGGCTGGCGACGGCCAATGTCATGGCCGCCGTCAAGGCCGGTATCGACACTATTCACTGCACCATCAATTGTCTCGGTGAACGCGCCGGCAATGCCTCGCTGGCAGAAGTGGCAGTGGTCCTAAAGGACAAGCTGGGCATCCATCTGTCTATAGACGAGACCCGCATCGCCATGCTCAGCCGCATGGTGGAGAATTTCTCAGGCAAATGGATTGCCGCCAACACACCTATTGTCGGCGCCGATGTGTTCACGCAGACCGCCGGCATTCACGCCGACGGCGATCAGAAGGGCGGTCTGTACATAACGGCGTTGCGCCCTGAGCGTTTCGCGCGCAAGCGCACTTATGCGTTGGGCAAGATGAGTGGCAAGGCATCGCTGGCCAATAACCTGGAAGAAATGGGGCTGGAACTCAGTGATGAAGATCAGCGCAAGGTTTTGCAGGAAATTGTCAAACTGGGGGACTCCAAGGCATTGATCACGGCCGACGACCTGCCGTTCATCATTGCCGATGTGCTGGAGCGCCGGGAGTTTCGTTATGTCGAGCTACTCAATTGCTATATCAGTAGCGGTCTGGATGTCGACAGCACGGCGAGTATCCGCGTCAGCATACAAAACAAAAACTACAACGCCTCCGGCTCCGGCAATGGCGGGTTTGCGGCATTCATCGACGCTATCAGCAAAATCCTCAAGAAGCGTGATTTTGTCATGCCCGCCCTGCTGGACTATGAAGTTCATATCCCTCGCGGTGGCAACACCAATGCGCTGACCGAATGTATCATTACCTGGAAAATTGAAGATCGGGAACTTAAAACCCGTGGCGTCGATGCCAACCAGGTGCTGGCTGCGGTCAAGGCGACACTGCGCATGATTAATATGCGCATGCACAGCCTTATTCCCTGACGCTGCGGTTTACACGCGCCTTAACAGAAACAGTCCCAGAAGCGCACACATGAGAATGGGTGCCAAGACAGCCACAAACGGGCTGATGCCATACAGAATGGTTGCCGGCCCCAGCGTGCGCTGGATGATAGTGAAACCCAGACCGATACCTATGGCCACAAACACCCTGAAACCCATGGTAGCTTCGCGTAGCGGACCAAACACAAAAGACACTGCCAGCAGCACCAGGCTGAGAGTCGCCAGTGGCTGCAGCAATTTTTTCCAGAACGCCAGATAATAGTTGCTGCTATCAAGGCCTTCACTGTCGAAATAGCTGGCAAACTGATACAGCCCGCTAATGGATTGCCGATCGGGGCGTACCAGTAACACACTCAACAATGACGGCGACATGTCCACGGACCAGCGCAATTCTTCATGGTATTGAGCCTCCAGCCGATCGCCCCCGAAACGCGTTTCGCGCACCCCGGTCAGACGCCAAAAGGGTTCACCCGCCTCATCGACATAATGGCCCTGCTCAGCAAAACTGCTGCGCAGCAATTCGCGCCGGTTACTCAACTCATACACGGTGACCCCGAACAGCTCACGCCCGCCAGGTGCGATGGCATTGATATGAATGTATTCGTTGCCGATTTTGCGCCAGTCGCCCTGAGAACTGCTGATGGCCTGGCCCCCGCTTTGGATCAGAGCCCGTTGACTCTGCGCGGTCTGCTGTAATGTCGGTGCCACCCATTCGCCCAGCACCAGACTGAATACCATCACGCCCAGTACCGGAATCATCACCCAGCCGACCAGCACCGAGGTTTTCACACCGGACGACTGCATGACCAACAATTCCTGGCTTGAGGCCAGTATCCCCAGGCCGATCAGCGCGCCGCCCAGCGCAACAAATGGCAGCAACTCGTAGACACTGGTCGGCAATGTGCGCAGGACATAGACGATCGCGTCCCAGGCGGTGTAATAACGATTGGTGTCGGCCAGTTCTTCGGCAATCGTGAATACCAGATCAATCATGGTAATCAGGCCCAGCACCACCAGCATGGAGAGCAGGACGGTTTTGGCCATGTAACGGGCAAGCATGGGCATATCAGGCTACCCTCGCCATTGCTGGCTTTCTGGGTCGGTCACGCCACATCAACGCAAAACCGGCAACAATAAAAATGACGTGTACCCACCACAGGCCGATTATTGGCGACAAACTGCCGTCCTCTACGGCGTCGCGGGACACCTGCAATAACATGAAATACAGGCCATACAGGAGCGCGGCGGGCACCAGTCGGGCGAAGCGGCCCTGCCGCGGATCAACCTTGCTCAGAGGCACCGCCAGCAAGGTCAGCACCGGAATCAGCAGAATCACTGACACGCGCCACTGCAACTCTGCCACCAGACCCGGATCCGACGAACCAATCAACGCTGTCGTCGGCAACTCGGTGCCTCTCAGCACCGGAGCAATGGTGCTCTGCTCTGGCAACAGGATGCCCTGCTCCTGAAACTCGGTGACGCTGTAATCCGCCGTGCCCGGCGTACCATCGTAAAAATGTCCATTCTCCAGCAGCATAAACCGGCGCCCACTGGCCTCATCGACAATGGGCCGCGCCGATTCAGCCACCATGATACGCAAGCCCGACTCGCCCTGCGGCGGATTGGGATCGCGCAGCACCACAAAGGCGTTATTAAGCTGGCGGCCGACTGCCGTCTCCGACAGGGATTCGGCGTATGTCACGCGCTGCCCACGGTTGAAGGACTGAAACTGCCCGGAGACAATCAGGTCGATTTCGGTCAGTTCATCCTGGGACTGCCGCAATGCCTCGGTTTGCTGCAAGCCGACCGGGGCCGCATACAGGCTCAGTACCGCCATCGCGCAGGCCAGCAACAAGCCCACGCCCATGGTCATGTTCAGCAGCTTTGCGCGACTGAAACCGCAGGCGTGCAACACCACCATTTCGTTTTCGGCGTACATCCGGCCGTAGGCGAGCAGTACCGCAAGAAAAAACGCAAACGGCACGATGATCAGCAGAAACTCAGGTAGGCGGTACAACATCAGCATCAACAGGATATCGGTGGTCATCTTGCCGGCCACTGCATCCGCCAGGTATTGCAGAAACCTGGACGTGAACGATACAACCAGCAAAATCAGTGACACCGCCGCGGTGACCTGAAGAAGTTGCTGGGTAAAGTACCGGAACAGAATCAATGGATAGCAGCCCGCTTATTCTTCGGGCTCGCCTACCAGGCTTTTGAAAGCCAGAGGCACAGCCGCGATCTTGTGTTTGTCGAAATCGAAAAAGACAACGCCCTGCTTGGCGTTACAGACAACCCGGTCGAGCGCCGAATTGGTTATCTGGAAGCAGATATCACAACCGTATTTGTTAAAACGGCTCACCCCAACCTCAATGACCAGCACGTCCTTGGCAAAGGATTGTGAACGGTAATCCACTGCCATGTCTGTCACCACCATGCCGAGGCCAAAAATATTGGCTTCCGTCAGACCCAGACTGGCCAGAAACTGCAAACGGGCCTCATGCAGGACATGCACCATGGCAACGCTATTCAAATGCCTGGCATAGTCCAGGTCACTGAACCGCACCGCGTGCTCCATGGTAAACAGGAATTCTTCCGGCATGTTGATTTTAACGCGGGGCATAACAACTCCGTCTTCAGCGCTTTGGCATTGGTCAGGATAAATTGGCCGCCAATTTTAATCGCCCGGGCCGCTAAAGTACACTTAAGCCGGTGCGAATGCCACGGTCCCCGAAAACGGCTGAGCTGAGCGTGTTATAGTCGTTATTGGCGCGGCTTGCCTTGTTTTGACATACTACCGGGATAAGAAGCCTTCGCCACAGCATCAAAACCACGGAACCGCTATAAGGAAGCCCTATGAAATACCAACTGCTCACCAGTAAAACGCTGGACAAAAAGACTGACTGCCTGGTTCTGGGCGTCTGGGATCGGACCGGACTGGATGTGCCGCCAGAAATGCTCGCCCCCGTTGTTCTGGAGCAGTGCAATTCCGTTATCAAATCCGGTGACATCAAGGGTAAACCGGGCGAAACCCTGCTGATTCATGCACCGGCAAAAGCGGCTACCCCTCGCATCCTGCTGGTCGGGCTGGGCGACAAGAACAAATTTGATGCAAAGGCTTACCGCAAGGTAGCGCGCGCGACTGCGCAGGCCCTGAGCAAGACGCCGGCGAAAACAGCGCTGGTAAGCCTGGTGCAAGTGACCATCACCAATCGTGACGCAGCCTGGGCCACCACACAACTGGTCATGGAAGTGGGTAACGCGCTGTATCGCTATGATCAGACCAAAAGCAAAAAAGCTGACAAACCCGCATTGACGTCACTGGTGATCGCTGCGGCGCCTGACGCCAGCCGCAAGGCAATGAATGACGCCATCGACACTGGCGAAGCCATCAGCCTGGGCATGAGTGTCGCACGGGAGCTCGGCAATTTGCCGGGCAATATCTGCACGCCGTCCTATCTGGCTGAACGTGCCATTGAACTGGGCATGCGCAACAAAAGCATCAAGACGCGAATTCTGACCGAAAAACAGATGGAAAAGCTGAAAATGGGCTCCCTGTTATCCGTTGGACATGGTTCAAAAGAAGAATCGCGACTGATCGTCATGGAGTACAAGGGCAGCCGCAAGGCCGGATCCTCGCCCTACTGCCTGGTGGGCAAAGGCATCACCTTTGACACCGGCGGTATCAGCCTGAAACCCGGCGCCGGCATGGATGAGATGAAGTTTGACATGTGCGGCGCAGCGAGCGTCATGGGCACCATGACCGCCATCGCCAAACTGGGATTGCCCATCAATGTGACGGCGATCATCGCTGCGGCCGAAAATATGCCCAGCAGCACCGCGACCAAGCCCGGCGACATTGTCACCAGCATGTCCGGCAAAACCATTGAAATCCTTAACACCGACGCCGAGGGCCGGCTGGTGTTGTGTGATGCGCTGACCTATGCCGAACGTTTTAATCCCCGCACCGTGATTGACATCGCTACCCTCACAGGCGCCGCTGTGGCCACCTTTGGCGAAGTAAACACGGCCATGCTCAGCAACAACGACGCGCTGGCGCAGGAGCTGTTTGCCATGGGCCAGGAGACGCTGGATACCGTCTGGCAACTGCCCCTGGATGACGAGTATCAGTCACTGCTGGACAGCAATTTCGCTGATATCGCCAACATCGGTGGCCCCAAGGCAGGCACCATCACCGCTGCCTGCTTCCTGTCCCGGTTCACCGAAAAATTCCAGTGGGCGCACCTGGACATCGCCGGCACGGCCTGGCTGGGCGGTGGACAGAAAGGTGCCACTGGCCGGCCCGTGCCACTGCTGGTCGAATACCTGCGCAAACAAAAAGCCTGAACCGAATGCGTTCACTATAGGCAGCAAGTCGTGGAGGCACCGATTCCCGTGTCTCCATGACCTGCGCTGCCAGCACTTCGTCTGACAGTCATGTGTCTATCGGGTATACTTGCCGGCTTACCAGAACCAACGCAGACCGAGCAGAGACATGGACAAAACCTACCAGCCCAAAGACATCGAGCAACAGTGGTACAGCACCTGGGAAGCACGCAACTATTTTGCCCCCAGCGGTGAAGGCGAATCCTACAGCATTGTGATTCCGCCCCCCAATGTCACCGGCCGGCTGCACATGGGTCATGGTTTCCAGAACGCCATCATGGATGCACTGATTCGTTATCAGCGCATGATGGGAAAAAACACACTGTGGCAGGTGGGTACCGACCATGCCGGTATCGCCACCCAGATGGTCGTCGAGCGCCGGCTGGAACGCGACGGCCTCAAGCGCACCGATCTGGGCCGGGAAAAGTTCACCGACGAAGTGTGGAAGTGGAAAGAAGAGTCAGGCGGCATCATCACCCAGCAGATCCGTCGTCTGGGGGGCTCGATTGATTGGTCTCGCGAACGTTTCACCATGGACGAAGGTCTGTCGGCGGCAGTTGAGGAAGTGTTCGTCCGTCTGTACGACGAGGGTCTGATCTACCGAGGCAACCGCCTGGTCAACTGGGATCCCAAGTTGCATACGGCGGTATCTGACCTGGAAGTGCTGTCTGAAGAAGAAGACGGCTTTTTCTGGTACTTTAAATACCCACTGGCCGACGGCGCCACGACGGACAAGGGCGAGACCTTTATCACTATCGCCACTACCCGGCCAGAAACCCTGCTGGGTGATACGGCTGTGGCTGTTAACCCGCAGGACCCGCGCTTCAAGTCACTGGTCGGTAAATACATTGACCTGCCCCTGTGTGGTCGTCGTATTCCTATTATTGCCGACGACTATGTTGATCCCGAGTTTGGTACTGGCTGCGTCAAGATTACCCCCGCACATGATTTTAATGATTATGAAGTCGGCAAACGTCATGAACTGGAGGTGATCAATATCTTCACCATCGATGCCGCCATCAACGACAATGCACCAGGTCCGTACCAGGGACTGGACCGCTTTGAAGCACGCAAAAAACTTGTTGCTGATATGGAAGCATCAGGTCTGTTGCTGAAAGTCGAACCACACAAATTGAAAGTGCCCCGTGGCGACCGTACCGGTGTCGTCATTGAACCCTACCTGACCAATCAATGGTACGTGGCCGTCAAGTCGCTGGCCGAGCCTGCCATCAAGGCGGTTGAGGACGGTGACATCGAGTTCGTACCCAAAAACTGGGAAAACACCTATTTTTCCTGGATGCGCGATTTGCAGGACTGGTGTATCTCCCGCCAGCTGTGGTGGGGCCATCGCATTCCGGCCTGGTACGATGCTGACGGCAATATATATGTGGGCCGAAGTGAAGAGCAGGTGCGTGCCAAGTACAACCTGGACGCCTCCCTGGCGCTGCGTCAGGATGAAGATGTGCTGGACACCTGGTTCTCCTCGGCGCTGTGGACTTTCTCCACACTGGGCTGGCCGAATGACCTGGAGACGCTGAAAACCTTCCACCCCACCAATGTGCTGGTGACGGGTTTTGACATCATTTTCTTCTGGGTCGCCCGAATGATCATGATGACCATGAAGTTCACCGGCGAAATCCCATTCCGGAAAGTGTACATACACGGTCTGATCCGCGATGGTCAGGGCCAGAAGATGTCCAAGTCCAAAGGTAACGTACTTGATCCTATCGACCTGATCGACGGTATCACCCTGGAAGACCTGGTCACCAAACGCACCGAAGGCCTGATGCAGCCACAATTGCAGCAAAAAATCGAGAAGAACACACGGGCTGAATTCCCTGAAGGCATTACCGGCTACGGCACCGATGCGCTGCGTTATACCTACTATTCGCTGGCCTCCACCGGCCGCGATATCAAGTTTGATCTGGGTCGCATGGAAGGTTTCCGCAACTTCTGTAACAAGATCTGGAATGCCTCACGCTACGTGATCATGAACACGGAAGAAAAAGGCATTCAGTTCACTGCCGATGATGTGGCCTCACTGCGCAATGACCCGCACCTGAGCCTGGCCGATCGCTGGATTCTGTCTCGTTTGCAGCAGACCGTGACTCAGGTGCACGAGCATATGGCCGGTTACCGTTTCGATCTGATGTCTCAGGTTATTTACGACTTTTTCTGGAACGAGTATTGTGACTGGTATGTCGAGCTGTCCAAGCCCGTGCTGTGGGATGCCGACAATCAGCCCGAAAAAGCACGTACGGCCCGGTTAACACTGCTGACCGTACTGGAAATCAGCCTGCGCATGCTGCACCCACTGATGCCATTTATCACCGAGGAAATCTGGCAGAAGATCGCCACCTTGATTGGTACCAAAACCGCCGACACCAGTATTATGCTACAGGCCTATCCGCGCGCGGACGAAGCGCTGATCAACACCAGCGCTGACAGTGACATCGACTGGGTCAAAGGTGTGATCATCGGCGTACGTAATATCCGTGGCGAAATGAACATCCCGCCAGGCAGGACCTTCCCTGCCCTGTTGCGTAAAACCAGCGCGGACGATAATCGCCGTCTGGATGAAAACCTGCAAAACCTGCTGAAACTGGCCAAGCTGTCAGACATCCGCTGCCTGGCCGACAATGAAGAAGCACCGGTCAGCGCCACACAACTTTACCAGGACATGGAAATTCTGGTGCCATTGTCGGATCTCATCGACAAGGATGCGGAAATTGCCCGTCTTGGCAAAGAAATCGGCAAGCTGGAGAAAAATCTGCAAGGTATCAGCGGCAAACTGAGCAATGAGAAATTCGTGCAGAATGCCCCGGCGGAACTGGTCGAAGTTGAGCGCGAGCGTCAACGCGCTGCCCAGGCTGCCATCGTCGCGCTGAACGAGAAGCTGGATGCTATAAAGGCGCTCTAGACATCGGGAACCGGTGCCTGCAAAGCATGCTGGCGCCGACGAAAGCTCCCCTGCTGCAGTCGCAGATCCGATCATTAAAATTCATTATTGCAAATGAGAATCTTTCGCATTAATATAATCTCATCTGTTACTGCCCCCCTTGGAGGACCCGGCTAATGAGAAGCGACAACAGCATTCTATTGGAAATGGATTTGACCACGGTCAGGCGATTGCTCCAGGCGCGAGTCGTCAGCCTGGAAGACATGCACAGCGTCGACAGTTACGGCAAACAACGCCTGCGTCGCTTATTGCTGGAAGTGTTGAAGCGTGAGCTGGTGCATTTCCCGCAATGACAAGCGATAGGCAAAAAGATCGTTTTCACAAGCGACAACGGATTTGTGCCGTATCTGTCAAATACTCAGCCATTTTTGACAATATAGAGTCGAAACGCAAACCAGGCTCAATCACTCCAACAATTTTAATACCTGTATTACATAGAGTTATGTGCACGTTTTAGTAACTCATAAGATTTGGCATGCAATCTGCAAAGCACGAATAGTAAATATTCCTTCGAGAACTGCCAAATTCTAAATGAGGCTAAACCATGACCACTTCAGGATTACCACGGCTGAATGAAGCCGCACCAGACTTTAATGCACCAACCACACACGGGCCACGATCATTGAGTGACTACCGTGGCAAATGGCTGGTTCTGTTTTCCCACCCGGCCGACTTTACGCCGGTTTGTACCACTGAGTTCATCGCGTTTGCCGAGGCCGCGCCAGCATTTGCCGAACTCGGCGCCGAACTGCTGGGGCTGTCCATCGACAGCACGCACTCCCACATCGCGTGGATGCGCAATATCAAGGAAAAGTTCGGAGTTGAAATCCCGTTCCCTATCATCGACGATCTGAAAATGGATGTCGCCAAGGCCTACGGCATGATTCACGAAGGTGCTTCCGATACGTCAGCTGTACGAGCGACCTTCCTTATAGATCCGGAAGGAAAACTGCGTGCCATGGTGTATTACCCGATGTCCAACGGACGTTCCATCTGTGAATTCCTGCGCCTGCTGGCAGCCCTGCAGACCAGTGATGCACACGGCGTAGCGACACCGGAAGGCTGGCAACCAGGTGACAAGGTCATTGTCCCGCCGGCAAAAACCTTTGAGGAAGCAAACCGGCGCGTGGCGTCAGGTGAATACGAGTGTACCGACTTTTATTTCTGCAAGAAGTCCCTGTAAGGAAGTTACGGGAGGGAATACCCGTACCCGGGTTTACACGGGAACGGATAATCACCTCCCTTTTTTCTTCTCATCCATCTTGTCACTTCAATCTACCGAGTATCTGGTAAAAGCGCCGCCCGCCTGATTCAGTGAGTTGGGGCCTTCGGCGGCATAGACATTGCCATCGGCATCCACCGCCACGCCTTCGCCTGCCGTGCCCTGATAGACCCGGTCTTCACGCTCAAACGGCGGGATAAAGCCGGTGACATGGTCGTGGTCGATGTGCCCGATGCGAACACCGTTACGCCACCCCACATGGTTGGTCGGACTGGATTCTGAATCAATGGCATACAGCATATCGTCATCGGTAATGAAGATACCGCTGACACGGCTGAACATGTAGCGCGATTCGAGATAGTTGCCATCCTGGTCAAAAATCTCCAGGCGATGATTACCACGGTCTGCGACCCAAAGCCGGCCTTGCGAATCAAAATCCAGGGCATGAGGCGTGCGGAACTCCCCGTGACGAACACCAATCTGTCCCCACTGTTTGATAAAGGTGCCATCCGGTGCAAATTTCATTACCCTCGCGGTTAGGCCATTGGCACGCCCCTCGGCCATGGCCTGATTGGTGGTCATGCCCTGGCCGCTATGGCCGTCCGACACATAGATGCTGCCATCAGGACCCACCACAACATCATTGGGCTGATTGAAGTGCCGCCCGTCATTGCCGGCCTGACCAGGGGTGCCCAGACTTAGCAACAGCTCGCCAGTGGGACTGAACTTGTGCACCTGCTGGCCTTTGCTACCCTCTTCATTGGTGGCAAAGTCAGTTACCCAGACGTTCCCTTCGTTATCAACATGAATACCGTGCGGGGTTACCATGATGCCCGCGCCGAAATTGGCCAGCACCTCACCGGTTTGGCGGTCAAACTTGAAAATGGGCGCTACCGGGTTGGTATGGCAATTGATCGGCACACCGGAGCCGAAACTGCCGGCGCCACATCGCTCATACGCCCAAACGTGCCCATCAAATGGATCGATGTCTACACCTGCGGTTGATCCCCATTCCCTGCCCTCAGGCAATTCACCCCAGTTGCGGGTGACCACGGGATTGGGATTGGGCACACCTTCGCCGGTAATAGCGTTACCGCTATTGGCTGTGGTTCCTGCACAGCCGGTCATCAGGGTCAATATCAGTGTGGCGCCAGCAAAGGACTGTTTTGCGCGAATCGTCGTATATGTCATAGGCTTCTCTGTCATAGGATTCCGGGCTCCTTATTGTTGTAATGCCTTGCCCGGTTAAGCATACTCCCCAGAACCAACAGGTCAACCAAGGCCGCAGGATAACGCAATGCTGACAACGCTGTACTGGTTCACACAAGACCTTCGACTTGATGACAATCCCGCCCTGACCCGCGCCGCCCAGAGTGATGCACTGCTGTGCGTGTATTGTGTCAATCGCCGCTGGTTCAATCCGCACCGCTATCACATCAGTGCCATGGGTACGCACCGCTGGCATTTTCTGCAGCAATCGCTTGAGGCGCTTTCTACAGCCCTGGCCGCGCTGAATCAACACCTGTATATCGAGTACGGCTACCCGGAACAGCAGCTGATCAGCCTGATCGCCAGACACAAGATCAAACGTCTGGTGTGCAGCCGGCAGTTCGGCAGTGACGAGCGCAAAGTGCTCCGGTTTCTGGCCGAGCGCTTTCCCGCGCTCGAGATCGAAGAAGTCGACAGTGCCACTTTGTTTGATAAGCAACAGCTCCCGATGGCCTCCTCCGACCTGCTGAAAGGCTTTACCCCGTTCCGTCAACAGGCCGAACTGCTGTCCGTGCCGCCTCCCGCCCAGACCCCGATGTCGTTGCCGCGTCCGGTACTCAGGTCAGTGCCTGCCCCTACCTTGCCGACATGGATACCGGGCAGCTACCGTCGGCCGGACGCCTCGCAGTCCAGATTCAGCATCGCGGCCATTGGTGGCGGCGAGCCTGCCGGCAAACAACATTTACATGAGTACTTCAGTGGCACGTTGCCATCGAGCTACAAGGATGTGCGCAATGAACTGGACGGCTGGACTAGTTCTTCCAAACTGTCGCCCTGGCTGAATCATGGTTGTCTGTCGCCGCGGCGGGTCACGCAGGTATTACAGCAATATGAAAAAACCCACGGCCAGAATGAATCAACCCGCTGGTTGTTTTTTGAACTGCTGTGGCGCGAATATTTTCAGTGGCTGGCGCTGGCACAAGGCGACCGACTGTATGCACTCAAAGGCCTCGCGGATAAGCCGCAACACGGCTGCCTGCACCCGGAGCGTTACCAGAAATGGTGCCATGGCAATACACCGTGGCCACTGGTTAACGCCTGCATGCGCCAGCTCAAGGAGACCGGTTATCTGTCCAACCGCGGCCGCCAGATTGCCGCCAGCTGTTTTATCAATGAGCTGGCCATGGACTGGCGTTACGGCGCCGCCTGGTTTGAGCATCAGTTGATCGATTACGATGTGGCCTCCAACTGGGGCAACTGGCAATACATCGCCGGCGTGGGCGTGGACCCGCGCGGGGGACGGCATTTTGACATCGAAAAACAGACCGCGCTCTATGACGCGGATCGCGCCTACATCAATCGCTGGGCCCCCGATGCGCCCGAGTTGGCGCTGGACTCGGTTGACGCCGCCGACTGGCCCATTGCCTGATGACAACAACGGCGCAAAGGTTTTTGCATGTACCCTTCATGTACCCTTACCGGACTGCTACAACTGACGCAGCCGCAGCAGATCCCGGCCCGCTTCCCACAACGGGAACATGGCGATTATGATCAACGAAATGACGGCCGTGCGCTCCAGCTGATGCAATTCGAACACACCATGCCAGCGCTCTGCGTCCAGTTGCAGCAGCGGGCCGCTGGCCGCCAGCATCAGAATCACCACTACCAGGGCACTATTGAGTGCAAGATTGCTTAGCAGCATGGCACGACTCCACAGCCGTTGCTGCAATTGCCACAGGCCCAGGGCAATACCCAGCACAGCCAGCGGGCTGGCCCATTGCAGCCACAAACGTGCCTGGTCGGTCAGCATCAGCCGGCTGTTGTCCAGTTGCTCTGCCGACATCCACACCGGGTACCAGATCACTACCAGCAGGAACAGATAGGTCGCCAGATCAGTAAAGATATCCTGCAGGGAAATGTGCTGCCACCCCGGTCCCGCCTTGGGTAATTGCTCTGGGCGCCAGTCGCTGTTGCAGCTTGCGGACGGTCCCGATGATTCGCGTGACATGAACCAGAAGGCCGCGGTGATGCTGGCAAAACCAAAAATGGCATCATCCAGAAACCCGCTCGCCAGACTGAGCAGATATCGCACCAGCCCCATATCACTGCTGGAAATCCAGGTGACGGTAGTACCCACGACCTGTAACAGAAACAGAATGCCCAACACCATGAACAGCGTGTATTGATACAATGGCATATAGCTGAGGCGGATCAGTGGCTGCGGCGGCACAAATTGCTGTGCCACGGTGCGCGGCCGTCCCATCTGCTTCAGGACCGTGGCAATATCAGCCTCTGTCAGCGTGCCCTGCTGCTCCGCCAGACCGTCCAGCTGATCCATGATATTGGCTTTCAATTCGCGACCAATTTCATCACGCTTGCTCTCGGGAAGTTCACGCTGCACGGCAGCAATATAACGTGTCACCAGATCCATCAGTTGCTCTCCTCTGTTACGGTGCCCAGCAAACTGCCCAAGGCGGAATTTAATAGTTGCCACTCGTCGGTCAGCTGTTCCAGTAGCGTTGCCCCAAGTTCGGAGAGCTGATAATAGCGACGCTCCCGGCCCTCACCCTGACGCCATTCACTGTCCAGCAGCTCCTGATCCGCCAGTCGGCGAATCAGCGGATAAAGCGTGCCTTCGTCAATATCAATGCCACGGTCCTGCAACTGCCTGCGCAATGAATAGCCGTAGTGTGGCTGCTTCAGTGAGGCAAGGACGGCAAGTACCAGTACTCCGCGACGCAGTTCCAGTCGCATTTTGTCCAGTTGAGCGGTTGTCATGAGATTTTTCCTATACTGTACGGCGCATACTGTGTGTCACACAGCTTAATACTAGGCGCCACACAGTATAAAAGCAAGCACTGTGGGGAATTTATTTGATCACCCTTATTTAGTTCGATATCGTACTTGTATAGTACGTTATCGCACTATATGATAACTGTCTCTTATACACATCTCCGAGCCCACGAGACAGGCAGAAATCTCGT
>CAJXPR010000023.1 GCA_913058135.1 uncultured Gammaproteobacteria bacterium | reverse complement strand
TCTACACAGAGTAGATCGTCGGCAGCGTCAGATGTGTATAAGAGACAGGAACTGGTCGCCCGTCTGAATCACGATGGTGTATTTGAAACGGGTGCGGAAGTGTCCCACAGTCGCCAAATCGGCAATTTCCAGGCCCTGATCGGCCTGCAGGCGCGCCCCAATTACGAGAACCGGCAAAGCCGGGAGACCCAGTTTAATGCCGACGGCCAGGTCGTTGGCTCACTGTTTGAGTCCAATATCCGTGACCAGGACGTGTTGGAACTCTCCAGCAATATGAGCTACCGCGCGGGGCCTCACCGCATGCAGTTCAATGCGCTTTACGGAGATTCGGGGTACCCCCGGCGGATTCGTCGAGATTTTCTGGAACGCCGGGAGTCCGGCGCTGTGGCAAGAGCGGAAGAGGAGAGCGTAAACAATGATCATTTCAACTGGGAAGTCGGCGGCGATTATGAATATACGTTTGCCAATGACCATCGCCTGCAGCTCCTGTTTGTCGCCAACGACCAGACGCGTGACGATGTTCGTGAGCGATTTGATGTCGTTAGCGACAACATTGATGACACCACCGGTAATGAGACGACCAGCGCCGTGCGGGACAAAACGCTGTTCATCGAATCCAATCAGCGCACTCGTGAGCGCATTGTTCAGGGCAATTACAACTTCCCGATAGCATCCAGCCAGGACTTGCGAATAGGCCTGGAACGCGCAGACACGCAGCTGGACTCCAGTCTTTTTATCGGCAGCTCAGCCGGCACCGAGCCTGCATCCGGGCGCTACGGCGGCCTGTCACCGCTGCCGGGAATCTCAAATCCTGGCACTGAAGTGCAGGAAATCCGCTACGAAGGTTTTGTATTTCACAACTGGACCCTGAACGAAAGAATGACCCTGGAAAGCAGTGTAGTGTACGAAACATCGGAAATTTCCCAGTCCGGCACGGTAAACAATAGCCGGCGCTTCAATTTTGTGCGGCCAGCTTTGGACTATCGTTTTAATCTGACCGATTCATTCCAGATTCGCGCGGCCGTCGAGCGTGATGTTTCCCAACTGAGTTTCGCCAATTTTGCTGCGACAGCCAATAATTCCGACCGCGAGCAGGACGCCGATGCCGGCAACCCGGAGCTGGAGCCGGAGCAGGCGATGCGTTACGAGCTGGGTTTCGAGTATCGGCTGCCCAATGACAACGGTGTGTTGAGTACACGATTTTTCTATCGCGATATTGAAGATTATATCGGCAGAATCAATGCCACCACCGACCCGGCCCAACCGATTTCGGCAGTGGGTAATGTGGGCGATGCAAAACGTTGGGGGGTGTTTACCGACCTCAGCACCCGGCTGACCTATTTTGATCTGCCGGATGCCATCGTGTCAGGCGAACTCAATATTTTCGACTCCAGTATTACCGACCCGTTTCTGGGTACCGAGCAGCGCATCAATCGCCGCGGTGAAGCCTCCCTGGCGTTCCGTCAGGATATCACCGAATACGCGTTCAACTACGGTATCGAATACAGCTATCCTTTTCATGGCGGCGAATACGATATCGATATCACCACCGTAACCCGCAATGACAATGATCCCTCGCTGGATATGTTTGTATCGAAGGTGTTTTTTGACGACATTACCGTGCGGTTGGAGTCTGACAATACCCTGGATCAGTCACGCTGTCGCGAGCGGCGCCGCTATGACGGCACCACCATTGACGGCAGTATCAGTGAGATTGAGGATTCCTGCAGTTCCCGGTACCGGCGACTGACGTTGCGCGTACAGACCACCTTCTGAACGCCCCGGGTTCAGGGCGTTCAGGAAGTTCGGCGGTGCGCTCAGGCGCGCGGGGTCGCGGTTACAGTTCGCCGGCGGCTTCTGCCTCGGCGCGACGGGCTCCGGCAAGAATACCGGGCATGGCATAGTTGCCTTCGTGGCAGGCGTATTCGTACATGGGGCCTTCAGTGGCGTGATAGCTTAACTCGGCCGTCCACGGCTGACTGTACAGATTGTCGTCGTCCACCGTGAACTGGTAGACAATCTCCGTGTCCGAGTAGCGCATGAAGCGTTCGGTGATGACACCGTCGGCGGTAATCGGCACTGAGCTTTCAGCAATCTGCTGGGGGTTGATATTGATGGTCTCCACTACCAGCCAGCCATCTTCATACCATCCGCGAGAGTCACCGAACCACTGATTGAGTTCGGCTGGTCGGGTGTTGGCCCGCGCCTCTTCGGCATTGTCGTACAGCGGGATAATGCGGGCGTCGTGATTCATCTCCACCAGAATGGTGAAATAGTCGTCCGTTTGCACAAACTGATAGGTGCTGTTGTAGAGTGTGCCCATCATGCCCGGGCCGGCGGTGTTGCCAAACCCGATAAAACAGCGCTCGGACAGCGGCAGTGCTTCCGGGCCATCGGCATTGCCCTGGCCGGTCACATAACGGGCGCCAAAGCTGCGGGCAATCTCTACTCTAGGGGTCTCCAGCCGCGGGACGCGACCGTTCTCCGGATCGATCACGTATGACGTACGAAACTCGCCTTTCACCAGCGCCAGAGTGGATCCGGGATCAATCCAGAAGTCATTGTAGCCGCGCAGGCCAAAGTCAAAGCTGCCTGCCGGTGGCGCTTCGCCGGGCGTGCGCGCCTCGGGAGCATCAACTTCGTTGATGGGCAGGCCGGCGACCGACGTGTTGGCGACGATCATTTGCGCCTCTTCAGGCGTGACCACCAGCTTGTCGACCCCTTGTGGGCGATTGAGGTTGGTCAATGATGCATTGGTCCACAAGCCGCCCAGATCCGGGCGTTCGGCATCCTGGGCGAGACTTGGCGATGAGGTCATTGCTATCGCCAGTCCGAGGAGGGTGAAATTAGCGACGTGCTGACGTGCCTTGATCATGTCCGGGCTCCTGCTGCTGTGTTCATGAAACGGATTACGAGATGAACCTAACGGTATCCCTGTCGCCGACGCTTGTAAAGTGTGATTCGGCCAGTTGCACTAAAAAACTGAACAAATTCAGAAGCCGTCACGATCGCGGAATCCAAGCAGATACAGGATGCCGTCAAGACCAAGCGTGGAAATGGCCTGTTTGGCGGATTTTTTGACCAGCGGTTTGGCGCGGAAGGCTACTCCCAGACCGGCGATCGACAGCATCGGCAGATCGTTGGCACCGTCGCCCACGGCGATCGTCTGCTCCAGGCTGATGCCTTCGCGCTGTGCCAGCTCACGAAGCAGGTCGGCTTTGCGCTGTCCGTCCACAATCGGTTCGTGAACCTCTCCGGTGACCAGCCCATCGGCTATCGGCAGGGTATTGGCGTAAACATAGTCGATGCCCAGCGTCTTCTGCAGACGATCGGCAAAATAGCTGAAACCGCCTGACAGGATCGCCGTCTTGTAGCCCAGACGGCGCAGCTGGCTGATCAGGTTTTCGGCTCCCTCGGTCAGTCGTAGCTGCGCGGCAATGATTTCCAGCGTGGATTCGGGCAATCCCTTAAGCAAGGCCATGCGCTCCCGGAAACTGGCCTGGAAGTCGAGCTCTCCACGCATGGCGCGCTCAGTGATGGCGGCAACCTGGTCGCCGACGCCAGCCGCTTTGGCCAACTCGTCAATGACTTCGGCGTCGATCAAGGTAGAGTCCATATCAAACACCACCAGACGGCGGTTGCGACGGAAAATATTATCCTGCTGGAACGCGATGTCGACGTTCAATTCCTGGGCGATGGTCAGGAACTCGGCGCGCAAGGCTTCCGGGTCTTCCGGTTCACCGCGAACCGAGAATTCGATACAGCCTTTGCCCTGATCGTCCGCCAGGCCCAGGGCCATGCGGCCGGACAGGCGATCTATGTGATCAATATTGAGTCCGTGACGGGCGGTGATGGCGCTGACACGCGCGATGTGATCAGCGGTGACGCGACGCGCAAGCAGCGTCACGATATGCCTGGACTTGCCCTGGCCGGCCACCCATAACTCGTAGTCTTCGGCATTAACCGGGGTAAACCGCACCTGCTGGTCGAGCTGAAGCGCGCGCGCCCGTACATCGTCCAGTACCGGCGAGTGTGCCTGCTGCGTCTCAATATCGACCAATATGCCGAATGACAGCGTGTCATGAATGACGGCCTGACCGATATCCAGAATGCTCACGTCAGATCGCGCCAGGATGCCGGTTATGGCAGCCGTAAGGCCCGGGCGATCCGGGCCGGTAATATTGATCAGGACAATCTGTTTCAAGGTCAGGCGCTCCGCAATCCGTGAGTCGGCAGGTGTATCGGCCGGCGACGTGAGGCGCGTATTGTACCCGTAAAAACTGTTCTCTCACAGATGTGACAGGACCCGGCCATGCGGCCGTTACGAAGCGCGTTATGCGGTATGGATCAATAGAGCGATGGTCCTTGTGCTACCCTATTGCGGGCGGTGGAACCGGCCCATATAAACAGATTTGCCCAGCACGTGGCCTTCCATAGCCGCCATAACCATATCGCGGGTCTCCAATTCATCATCTGTCGCACTGACGTTCAGTTCGGTGTCCAGCGCATACACCTCAAACAGATAGTGATGCCTTGGGCGTGTAGCGGGCGCCCCGGGGCCGCGGTAGACGCGCCCGGTAGCACTGATCTGCGACGCACCGTTGGGCAGCTGATTGCCACTGGGCTGGTCCTCGGCCAGACCGGTGGCAGTACCGGGAATGTTCCACACCACCCAATGTACCTGGGGGCGGGTTCCGCGGTCGGGCGCAAAGTCCAGGTCCATCATGTTGACGACAAAACTGCGGGTACCTTCAGGCGCGTTTACCCAACTCAAAGCGGGCGATGTTCCGCCTCCCGGCTGGGCGTCTTCTGCGGCCTGCGAGTAGCGGACCGGAATGTCTCCGCCATCCTCGAATCCGTCCACCGTAAGTACAAAGTTGCCCTGGGCATAGGCAGCGGTGCCGCCGGTGAAGATCATGGCAAACAGTGCTAGCAGCATTGCATGTCTGGTAAGCATGGTTGTTCTCCTGGTGAGATGATGAAGTGTGTCAGTCGTCTTCAGAGCGCGCCTCTACTGCCTGCAGTTCTCCGTCATCGGCGTAAACCGTGATGACGATCGGGCGACAGCAGACGCTGCAATCCTCAGTATATTCCTGTTCTGCGACCGAGCAGTCAACGACGATCTCAATGGTTTCCCAACAATAGGGGCATTGCAGGCTGGCAAGTTCAGTTAGCATGGCGCTGTACCTTTGCATTAGTCCGATTGGCAGTTACCTGAACAGGCTATTGGAGCCCTGCACACAACGGTGCCATAATCCACATCGACAAAACCGTAGCAATCAGATGCACTGAGAGCAAGCCCTGCGTGAAACGCCGAATCGCGGCCGATCAGGCAATGTACCAGGCCAAAAAGGATCCTCAACGGTTCTGCTGTTTCCATGCTGAATAAACAAGAGAAACACTCCTTATGGATTCCATACCCCGCGCGATAGGGCGTCGCCTTGCTGCCTATCTGAGTAAACCCCGGCCGGGATACGAGCGATTGAGCCGCCTGCCATTACAGGACATCATGGAGACGCTGCAACCTGCCGACATTGTGCTGGTGGACGGCAATAGCCATATCAGTACCGCTATCAAGTATCTGACGCAGTCGACCTGGTCACATGCCTGCCTCTATGTGGGCGCACAGCAGGCTGGTGTAGATCAGCCTTGCCTGATTGAGGCCGATCTGAACGAGGGCGTCACGCAGGTCCCGCTGCGCAAATACGAGCAGTTCAATCTCCGTATTTGCCGGCCGGTTGGCCTGAGCGCTGCAGACAAGGAAGTGATCATGGACTTTGCGCGCGCCAGATTGGGATACGTTTATGATCTGAAAAATATATTCGATCTTGCCAGATACCTGATCCAGAATCCGGCGGTTCCAGTGAAATATCGTCGCGACATGATTGCCTTCGGCAGTGGCGAACCGACGCGGGCGATCTGTTCGACCCTGATTGCCGAGGCCTATCAGACCGTGGGCTATCCTATCTTGCCGGCCTTGATAAAAGTGGAAGACAAAAAAGGTGAGACTGTTTCTGTTGCCCGGCATTTCACGCATTATGTACCGGGCGATTTTGATCTGTCGCCGTACTTCCGTATTGTCAAACCCACGATAGAGCGCGGTTTTGAGTTGCCCGCACGTCGAAAACCTGGCCAATCGGTTTAAAGAGTGGCGACAACTCACAACATCTACTATAACTTCAGGTAGAAGTTTAAATTGGCCGCGGGTCGAAAGTCATAGTTGCATTGATCGAATGGAGCGTCATGACAAGAATCAAAGATGGCAGAAAAGTAAAACAAACAAAGGAAATGGCTTCATTAGCTCGACGGTCGGTGTGGAAATTCGGTCTTCTAGTTATTGCGCTGATTCTGAGCACAGCCGCTTTTTTACTGAGCTTGTACGATCCGGATACGCTGCTTGCCGGTGGCGTAGCTACCTGGAGCATTGCCACTGCTCTCACCGTTACAGGTTTATTGTTGTTATTAAGGCATTGACGGTAATCGGTTTCGGACGCCCGCCTGTAGCTAACGCCTCGACAGGCGGGCGTTGGTCGTCACGAATCGCTGGTCATGTAGTCAGACGTCATGAATGATGCATAGGCAATCAAGACGCCGTTAAGCGCAAGATCGATACCAATGATGGCAAGAGGTCCGAGACCTCCACTGACCTGAGATACTTCTGCTTGCGTTAACTCTGTCATAATAAACTCTCCTTGTTTGAACGTTTTGGGAATGCCGGGGATTCAGTCCTCGACTCTAGAAGTATAGTCAATCAATATTGTCGCCGGCCCATTTTATCCAACGACCTGATGAACCAGGAACAGCTTTTGCAGACTGGCGACCGTCAGCACGAAGGGATAACTGTCAGGCTGGCCCATGCTCCGGGCCAGCACATTGAGCACGCTGCTCAGACGGACCCAGTCGTTGACCATGGTGAGAAAGCTGTCGGCATTGTCCGTGGCAGATTCAGAAATGCCTCGATCATCCAGCTGGTCGCGGGTAAACGGATCCGTGTGTACCGCAATGGCATGGGCGTTGATGCCAAACTGGGAGGCAGCATTCAGTGTGTCGGTCATATGCAGGTAGTGCGCCCAGGTTTCGGCCCAGTCCTCCCAGGGATGGGAGGCAGCGTAATTGCTGATGTAATGGAGCGACCAGTCAGCGGGTGGACCGTTCTGGTAGTGCTGTTGCAGTGCCGTGCTGTAATCCGTGCGTTCGTCTCCGAACAGCTGACGGAAGGCGTTCAGCCAGGATGTATCACGCACCAGCAAATCCCAGTAGTAGTGACCGGACTCGTGGCGGAAGTGGCCGAGCAGGGTGCGATAGGGTTCATGCATCTGCTGGCGCAACAGTTCCCGGTGCGCCGGGTCAGCTTCCATAATGTCGAGCGTAATGACGCCGTCTTCGTGGCCGGTCATCACCGGCGGTTCGCCCTGCTGCCAGCGCAACAACTCGAAACCCAGGCCCCGGTAGGGGTCTATTTCCCGGTTGTTGACGGGCAGGCCGAGCATGATGAGTTGTGCAATGAGCTGGCGTTTGGCGCCTTCACAGGCTTGCCAATAGCTGGCGTTGTCAGCCTGGCTCAAGTCCGGAATGATAATATTGAGTGCACAGGCGGTGCAAAGGCTTCCCGTTCGGGTGTCGGTCACCAGCCAGTTGCATTGTGCGGGTGAGTTCAGATTGGCGCAGCGCGCGTAACTGCGACGGGTGCTGGCATCTTCCCCCTGAATATACCACAGGCCCTGCGTGTCGGCGGGTTCCAGGCTTTTTACCTGGCCCAGGTTGGGTTGGTAGGCAACCGCCGCGCCACAACGCAGGCAGACCGAGTTATCAAAAAACAGTAACTGGCCGCACTGACAATGATGTACGTGACCGTAGGATCTTCCCGCCACTTTCTGCACCTATTGGCTCTGCTGCTGGGACATCTCAGCCGGGCCGTTAAAGTAGGTCTGCCGGATGGCCTCATGCAAATCCGTAAAATCGACCTGAATCTCGTCAACAAAGGCATGCAGGCGATCGGGTTCGGCGGCCAGTACCGGAATTTCGGCATCGGCCAAATGTTGGCGACAGGTCTCGACTTCGTTCAGCGCCGTTTCGTTGCGTGGCAATGTGGTCAGGGCGTTGGCCAGCCGTTCCAGGCTGCAGGCAACAGAACGCGGAAAATTTCGGTTCTGCAGCAGGAAACTGAGCACGTCAGGGCCACGAATACGCAGGCGTACATGTTGGCGATACATCTGGTAACCACTGAGTGATTTCAGCACACTCATCCACTGCAGGTTTTCGAATGGGGTCAGCTCACCCGGACTGCGTGGTAACAGATTGGCGGAGCGCACATCAATGATGCGGGTAGTCATGTCGGCGCGCTCCAGTTGACGACCAAGCATCAGGAAGGTGCGAACCTGCGTGTAACTGAGTGAACCCTCGATAAGGCCATTGACGGTCTGGCAGCTGCGAATGACCCGGTTGAGAAAGGCATCCCGCTTGCGCGGTGTCACGCCGGAGTCGACAAGGTCCCGGACGCCAAGGTAAAGCTGATTGATTTCCTCCCAGATTTCGCGTGGGATAATATCGCGCGTGGTACGCAGGTTCTCGCGCGCGGCCGACAGAGAGCTGATAATCGAGCCCGAATAACGTCGATCGCTACAGATAAAGGATAATACGCTGGACTCGTCGCGACTGGGGTACAACTCGTCAAAAAGCTCGCCGTGGCCGGTAATGGCGATTATTTCGGCCCAGCCCAGTTGCGTGCTGCGAGGCAGGTCCAGCATCAGATTGCTGTTGACGCTGAGCAGCCGTGCCGTGTCTTCAGCGCGCTCAATGTAGCGGGCCAGCCAGTATATGTTTTCTGCAACACGTGAAAGCATGCTAGTTTCCTGCTCTCTGCGAATGGCCCGGTTGATCGCCGAGGCCATCAACATCGACTATCCAGGTGTCCTTGCTGCCACCGCCCTGGGACGAATTCACCACCAGCGAACCCTTGGTCAACGCCACCCGGGTGAGACCACCTGTGGTAACAAAGGTCGATTCACCAGACAGAATAAAGGGCCGCAAATCGACGTGACGTGATTCCATGCCATGATCGATCAGGGTGGGCGATGTGGATAGCGCCAGTGTCGGTTGTGCCATGTAATTGCGGGGATCCGCCTTGATCAGTTCGGCGAATTTTTTGCGCTCTTTTTTGCTTACATGCGGACCAATCATCATGCCATAACCGCCCGACTCATTGGCCGGTTTAACGACCAGCTTGTCCAGATTGTCGAGTACGTAGTTGCGGTCATCCTCAAACATGCACAGATAGCTGGGCACATTGGGTAACAATGCTTCCTGATCCAGATAGTATTTGATGATCTTGGGGACAAAGGCGTATACCACCTTGTCGTCAGCAACGCCGGCACCTGGCGCGTTGGCCAGTGCCACATTGCCTTTACGCCAGGCTCGCATCAGGCCACGGCAGCCCAGCGCTGATTCGGGGTTGAAGACCTCCGGGTCAAGAAACATGTCGTCAACACGACGGTAGATGACATCGACCCGCGCCAGGCCGTCGACCATGCGCATGTAAACACAGTCGTCGTCTCCAACCACCAGGTCCGAACCTTCTACCAGTTGCACGCCCATTTGTTGCGCAAGATAGGCATGTTCGTAGTAGGCGGAGTTATAGATACCGGGTGTCAGTATTACAATAGACGGGTCGTCGCCGGGACGTGGCGACATGGACGCCAACATGTCGTAAAGCTGCGAAGTATAGTCATCCACCGGCTGGATCTGGCCGGAGGCGAACAGCTCAGGCATGACGCGTTTGGTGACATTGCGATTCTCCAGCATGTAGGACACACCGGACGGCACGCGCAGGTTGTCCTCCAGCACGTATAGTACGCCGTCCTTGTCGCGTACCAGGTCAGAGCCGCAGATGTGCGCCCAGACGTTGTGCGGAGTCTTGATGCCCACGCATTGTGGGCGGAAGTTGACCGAATGCGTCAGCAATTCCCTGGGGAAAATACCATCCTTGATTATTTTCTGGTCGTGGTACAGGTCATCGATAAACATGTTCAACGCCTGCACGCGTTGTTTCAGCCCGGCCTCGGTTTTTTGCCATTCCTGCAGCGGAATGATGCGTGGCACTATATCGAATGGCCAGGCACGGTCGATCATGGTGCCTTCAGTATAAACGGTAAAGGTGATACCCATCAGTTGAATGGCGACTTCTGCAGCAGTCTTGTGCTCCTGGAGTTCGCGGGCATCCAGGTTGGCGAGATACTGGCATAGCCTGACTGCCTCGGGGCGCGGTTTGCCATCGGCGGCAATCAGTTCGTCATAGAATCCGCTAGCTTTGTATTCTTCCCAGTTGATGTGGCTCATTCACCCTCGTTGTGGCGTTGTGTCCGGCGCTGTCTGATGCAACATATAAGCTATGTGTAAAGCAATCTGTGTACCAGCTTTGCAAGGTCCTGCCTTTGCTTGTATCTTTTCACGGCTGGGTCAGGCTGACAACTGTTTGCGAATAAAATTATGATACCTTGCTTTTGGCACAGGCGTTGCTATCCTCTTGTTATACTTTATGGAAGCCTAACCCGATGACCATCCGCGTAGCACTGAAGCACTCCACCCGCTATGATTTTGACCGACCTATCGAAGTGGGCCCGCATCAGGTGCGCCTCAAGCCGGCTCCTCATTGCCGTACACCCATTGACGCTTACAGTCTGAAGGTCACCGGGGGTGAGTATTTCATCAACTGGCAGCAGGATCCGTTTGGCAACCATATTGCACGACTGGTATTTCCGGAAAAGATCTCCCGCCTGCATATCGAGGTCGAGCTGATCGCCCCGATGACAGTGGTAAATCCGTTTGACTTTTTTGTTGAAGAATACGCTGAACATTTTCCTTTCGACTACACACCTGAGCTGCGCAAAGAGCTGGCACCCTATCTGGAAAGCAGTCAGTCCTGGCCCTTGCTGGACCAGTGGCTGAGCAGCGTCAAACGCGACAGGACAGATATCACCGGTTTCCTGGTCGGTCTCAATCAGCGACTGGCGCAGGATATCGAATACCTGATTCGCATGGAGCCCGGCGTGCAGACGCCACAGGAAACGCTCAAGCTGGCGCGTGGCTCATGTCGTGACTCGACCTGGCTACTGGTGCATATCCTGCGCCGACTGGGATTGGCCGCGCGCTTTGTGTCGGGTTATCTGGTGCAATTAACTGCTGACGTGAAGGCGCTTGATGGGCCCTCCGGCACTGACCGGGATTTTACCGATCTGCATGCCTGGTGCGAGGTTTTTATTCCTGGTGCCGGCTGGATAGGCCTGGATCCCACGTCAGGTCTGTTTGCCGGCGAAGGGCATTTGCCGCTGGCGGCGACACCGGATCCGGCTGGCGCTGCACCTATAACAGGCGCCACAGAGCCCACTGAAGTTAGCTTCGGGTTCGACATGAGTGTGACCCGCGTGCACGAAGATCCACGTGTCACCAAACCGTACACGGAATCACAGTGGGAGAGCATCGATGCCCTGGGTGGTATCGTTGACAGGCAACTGGAAGCACTGGATGTACGTTTGACCATGGGCGGCGAGCCCACATTTGTATCAGTGGATGATATGGATGCACCAGAATGGACCATTGCTGCGCAGGGCCCCACCAAACGCAAACTGTCTGAACAATTGATGCGCCGCCTGCGCCCGCACTACGCGCCCAACTCCCTGTTGCAGTATCAACAGGGTAAATGGTACCCGGGCGAAGTGTTGCCACGCTGGGCGTTGGCCTGTTACTGGCGCCGCGATGGCAAGCCCATGTGGCGCGACGATCAATGGCTGGCTGACATCGACAAGGATTACGGTTACGGCGAGAAACAGGCCAAAGGGTTTGCCAACGCTCTGGTGACTGCATTGAAGGTGCCGGGGCGTTTCCTGATTCCGTGTTACGAAGATGCGTACTATTACTTGTGGCTGGAGCAACAGCAACCGGCAGACCTTGATCTGCACGCCGAAGATCTCAGTGATGACATCAACCGCGCACGGCTGGCCCGGGTGCTGGAGCGCGGCCTGGACAAAGCGGTGGGGCTGACTCTGCCGCTGACCCGCGAAAAGAATCGCTGGATAACCGGGCACTGGCCACTGAAGCGAGACCACCTGTTCCTGATTCCGGGTGACTCGCCCATGGGGCTGCGCCTGCCGTTGTCCTCGCTGCCGATCAAAAAACGCGAAGAGATACCACCGCGCTCGCCGTTTGCGGAATTGCCCGAGCTGGACGATTTGCATACCCAGGCCGGCGAAGTGGCGCGCATGTACAATCATGTCCCTGCCGCCACAGACAGTTCGCCTGGCCATCATCATCAGGCGGCTGGTCAGAACTGGCAGGAACAGCTCATCGATATCGCCGACGAAGGTGTTATCGGCACGGCGTTGTGTATCGAAGCACGCGAAGGCAAACTGTTTGTGTTCCTGCCGCCGCTGCCGTTGCTGGAAGACTACCTGAGCCTGCTGGCTGTCGTTGAACACACGGCAGCGGCGTTGCAGATGCCGGTTTGCATCGAAGGATACCCGCCGCCGTCGGACCCCCGTCTGGAAAAATTCATGATCACGCCGGACCCGGGTGTTATCGAAGTCAATGTGATGCCGGCATCGTCATGGCCGGATCTGGTCAGTAACACCCGGATCCTTTATGAGGAAGCTCGACTGACACGTCTGGGTACAGAAAAATTCATGCTCGACGGTCGCCATACCGGTACCGGCGGCGGCAACCACGTCACCCTGGGCGGGCGCACGCCGGAAGAGTCACCGTTTCTGCGCCGCCCGGACCTGCTTGGCAGTATGCTGACCTTCTGGCAGCATCACCCCAGCCTGTCCTACCTGTTCTCGGGTATGTTCATTGGCCCGACCAGCCAGGCACCGCGGATTGATGAGGCCCGTCACGAGGCCCTGTATGAACTGGAAATAGCATTGTCGCAAATGCCCGAAGGTGATGTGCAGGAGCCCTGGCTGGTAGACCGGCTGGTGCGCAATTTGCTCACCGATATTACCGGTAACACCCATCGTGCCGAATTCTGCGTAGACAAGATGTATTCCCCGGATTCGGCCACCGGTCGTCTGGGCCTGCTGGAATTGCGCGGTTTTGAAATGCCACCGCATCCGGAAATGAGCCTGATGCAGCAATTGCTGATACGGGCGCTGGTCGCGCGTTTTTACCGGCAACCCTACCGTAAACCACTGGTGCGCTGGGGCACGGCATTGCACGACAAATGGATGATGCCGCACTTTATCTGGCAGGACCTGGCCGATGTGCTGTTTGACCTGCGTGAACATGGTTTCGACTTCGATCTGGCCTGGTTCGCACCCTTTCTGGAATTCCGCTTTCCGATGATCGGTGAGGTCCGTTATGAAGGCACACACCTGGGGCTGCGCCAGGCGATCGAGCCGTGGCACGTGCTGGGGGAAGAGGCCAGCGGCGGCGGTACGGCGCGTTACGTGGATTCCTCGGTCGAGCGCCTGGAGGTGAAACTCAGCGACTTCAATCCGTCCCGGCACGTATTGACCTGTAATGGCTACAAGGTGCCCTTGCAATCCACCGGCGTGCCGGGGGAGGCTGTCGCCGCAGTGCGCTACCGGGCCTGGCAGCCACCCTCGGCACTGCACCCGCGCATCAAGGTACATGCACCCCTGGTGTTTGATCTGATGGATACCTGGCACCAACGGTCCATGGGGGGGTGCACCTATCATGTGGTGCATCCGGCCGGGCGCAATTATGAGACTTTCCCGGTCAATGCCAACGAGGCCGAGGCGCGTCGCATGGCCCGCTTCTGGGCGCATGGTCACAGCCAGGGCAAGGTAGAGCATGTCCCGCAGGCGCCGGGGCAGGACTATCCGCATACGCTGGATCTAAGACGTGCCGGTGTAGCCACCACTGGTCTATAATGCAGCCCTGATATTCCACCAGCAAACCATACTGCGGTAAACGATATGCAGCCTTCGGGCATTAACGATCCTGCCTTGAAAGACCTGCTTGGTGACTATCCGGGCTACGATGGTCATGATGAACTGCTCAGTCCGGGTCAGCAGCCAAGAGACCACTGGCGCCCGTTGTTGGCCGAGTTTATGGCCATGGGGCCGGACACACTGGTGGCGCGTAGCGAAGAAGCACAAAGCCTGCTGCATGAAAACGGTGTGACCTTCAATCCTTACGAAGATGACCCGGGTCAGCAGCGCTCATGGCGTCTGGATTGCCTGCCGTGTGTTATCAGTGATGACGACTGGTCCTACCTTGAAGCCGGGCTGCGGCAGCGCAGCCGATTGCTGGCCATGCTGCTGGATGATCTTTATGGTCAGCGGCTGGTGATAGACGAGGGTCTGTTGCCGCCGGAACTGGTCTATACCCACCCCGGATTCCTGTTTTCGGCGGCAGATGCGCCATCGCTCGTAGACAGGCCTCTGCTCATTTTCCACGGCACGGATGTCATCCGTGACGCACAGGGACGATGGCAGGTGCTGGCCGACTGGACCCAGTCGCCGGCCGGCGTCGGTTACGCACTGGAGAATCGGATTACACTGTCGCGGGCACTTCCCGGAGTATACCGTGATGCCCCGATCAAACGCCTGGCCGGGTTCCTGCAGGCCCAGCACCGTTGCCTGGCCAGCCTTGCCAGCGGTCAGCGTCAGGAGCCCAATATTGTCCTGTGGACGCCGGGCCCGGGCAGCCCCGGGTATTTTGAACATGCCTGGCTGGCCAACTACATGAACTTTCCGCTGGTCGAAGGCGATGACCTGGTAGTGCGCGACGGTCAGGTGGCCGTGCGGACCCTGGGTGGCCTGCACCAGGTCGATGTCATCATGCGTCAGATCAATGACCCCTGGTGCGACCCCCTGGAACTGCGCCCGGACTCTCTGCTCGGTGTGCCCGGCCTGATGCAGGCATCGCGCAGTGGTCATGTGCATATCGTCAACGCGCTGGGCGCGGGTATCCTCGAGCACCCGGCGCTGGCTGCCTTTCTGCCCAATCTGTGCCAACGTCTGCTGGGGGAGACCTTGATGCTGCGTGGCCGCGATGCGCTGTGGTGCGGCGATGCGCAGGCGCTGGAGCAGATCAGGGCATCGATGGATGAGTGGGTGCTGCGGGACATCACCCGGCCCGGAAAAACCTTTCATGTTGACCAGATGGGGCTTGATGCAGTTCAGTCACTGCGCCTTGATCTGCAGTCACGGCCGCATCTGTTTACTGCGCAGAAACCTTTGCAGGCCGGTGTGACACCGGGTTTCAACCCGACCACTAAAACCATTGAACGGCAAACTACGACAATGCGCTTTTTCGCCGCCATAGACGCCGAAGACATCAACAAACCGGTCAGTGAACATTCCTTCCGGATCATGCCCGGCGGGCTGGCGTGGGTCGGCGAGCCCGGCGTTGCGTTGATGAAGAGTCGGGTGGTCAAGGATATCTGGGTGCTTGCACAATACCCGCAACCTCATGTAAGTATGCTGCGGCAGGCTCAGGGCCCCATTCTGGTAACCCGGGATGGTAAGGACCTACCCTGCCGCGTAGCTGAAAGTCTGTTCTGGATGGGCCGTTATGGTGAACGTCTGGATATTCGTGCCCGCCTGTTGCGTGAAGCCCTGGGGCGCCTGTTGCAGGAAAGTCCGCAGGAGGCAGTCGTGACACTGTTGCCCGACCTGCTTACTGCCCTGGGTGTCGCGCCCGATGAAGACGAGCTGGCTGAAGAGTTGGCGGCCATCGGCGAGCACCCGCGTTTTTCACCGGCCTATCTGCTGGCGCGCGATCGCCTTTTGAATCTGCTGTCAGATCAGGCGCCGGATGGGCTGCCGATGACATTCAGCCATTTTGTCCGCAACAGCCGCGCCGTGCGTGATCACCTGGGTGACGACGCCTGGCGCTCGGTCAGCAGCATTCGTCAGCGCTGCAATGCCATCTCGCGCACCAAAGGTGTCGTCGCCGGTCAACGCCTGCTGGAGGCGATCGTGATTGATCTGGCAGCGTTCTTTGGTTTGTGCAATGAGACCATGCCACATCACTATGGTTGGCGTTTCCTGGATATCGGCCGGTTTATCGAACGTGTACTGGGCACCTTGCAGTTGCTCAGGCTGGCGTTACTGACGGCGAATCAGCCGGGCATTCCATTGTGGGAGGTGGTGCTGGCCACTACGGATAACTTTACCGTTTATCGTCGCCGATATCGCTCGCAATTACACCCATCGGCGATACTCGACCTGTTACTGTTTGATGAAAGCAATCCGCGCTCTGTTGGTTATATGCTCAAACGACTTGGGCGCCAGGTGGCACGACTACCGTCCACCAGCGAAAATACTTCTTATCGCAACCTTGAGAACCGTTTGATCATTCAGGCTACCAGCACCTTGCATCTGGTCGATATCGACAGCCTGGCAGACCTGGAGCATTCGGCGGATGCACGCAACATATTGATGGCGCTGCTGGATGACCTGATCGAGCCCATGGCCGAATTGTCCAATGCTGTGTCGCATAGTCACTTCAGCCATGTCGAGGCCTCACGCCAACTGGTGACGATGGGGGTGGGGCACTGATGAAGTATAAATTAAGACATATGACACGTTACCAGTACAGCGGGCCAGCGACTCTCAGTCATAATGAGGCGCGGATTCTGCCCCGGCAGTTACCCTGGCAGACCTGCAATAATACGCAGCTGACCATTAGCCCGGACGCCGTCGGATTATCAGAGCGGCAGGATTTTTTTGGTAATCGGGTCATCTACTTCGCCATAGAAGCGGTGCATAACAGCCTGGAAGTTCTAGTGTCCAGCGAAGTTGAAACCTTTCCCAGACCGGCACAGGATTTTTTCTCTGGCGCGGCGTGGGAAGATGCAGCTGCGGAAATGTTGAGCGCAGTACGCAGTGGCAACCGGGACAGTATCGCGGCCCGCCTGTTTGTGCTGGATTCGCCGTTTGTCATGCGACAACCGGCCTTGAGGGACTATGCGCAGAGCAGCTTCGCGCCGGGCCGATTGTTACGGGATGCGTTGCTGGAATTGAATGGGCGCATTTTCGAAGACTTCACCTATGACGAAGACTCAACCACACTGGCAACTCCCTTACAGGAAGTACTGGAGACCAAACGCGGAGTCTGCCAGGATTTTGCGCACCTGCTGATTGGCTGCCTTCGCTCCGTGGGCCTGCCGGCACGTTATGTCAGTGGTTACATGGAAACGTCACCACCACCGGGTCAGGAGAAACTGCTGGGTGCCGATGCGACTCATGCCTGGGTCGCAGTTTTTATCCCTGGCTGGGGGTGGCAGGAAGTGGATCCCACCAACGGTTGCGTGCCGGACGAACGATATATTGTGCTAGGCTGGGGACGGGATTTTGCCGATGTGACACCGCTGAAAGGGGTTATGAGCGGTGGCGGTGAACACGAGCTCACCGTTGCCGTCGATGTTATTCCAGTTATCGATGCCGTCAGTGAGCGCCTGTTGTTCTGATTATTGCTCAACAGTATAGGTCAGATCGATGCTCTGGCTTTTACCGGAGGTTGCTTCCAGTTTGACCCGGTCATTGACCGTATAGTCAATTTCCAGGCTGTTCTCGGTCTCGAACAGGCCCACGGCGTAACGGATGAATATACGCGGCGTGATATATTTACCCAGCATCAGACTGCTGTCATTAACGTCACCGCGGCTGTTGATGGCAAAGGTATCCAGCCCCAGCTGACTTCGAATCTGATCTGTCAGCCCCTGACCCTGATTGATTCCCAGTGAGGTGATAGCACCCACGAGGGCATTGCCATCCTGCTCGCTGCCAATCTCGGCGATCGGGCGCCCGGTTATCATCACCGCCAGAATATCACCATCGGGCAGGGTGGGGGTTGAAAACAGGCTGCTGCGGATATCACGGATAGTGCCGTTCATCTGCACGCCAACACGCATGTTTTCCACGGTGCGCACGGCGCGGATGTCAATGGCAGGGTTGTCATAACTACCCATGAACAACAGTTTGCCTTGTTCAATATCAAGTGTACGTCCGTATATTTCGAAACTGCCGTCTGCCACTTCCAGTTCGCCATAGGTCAGTGGCGACGCCATCGGACGCTGATCAATGTCGAGCTGCCCGCGCAATTGTGCAGTCAGACCGAAGCCGGCTATGTTGACGTCTTCTCCCAGAATCAGCTGGATGTTACCCGACAGGGGGATGTCGGCGAGGATCCCGCGATCCGTCTGAGCCGCGTTGCGAACGTTACTGTCTTCTTCAGCCGCGACAATGACGGTGTCGCCTGATACATCGACTGCGCTCTCCGGCAAGGTCGTAATTCGTGCGTCAACGTGCGGGATCAGTAACTGGCCGTTGACCTCTATGCCAGCCATGCTGGCTGTGCCGCGCAGGTCTGGACTGATGGCAACTGACAGATCCGGCAGATCGGCGACAACAAAGTCATTGCCTGCCAACTGCATGGTCAGGCGGCG
Organism: uncultured Gammaproteobacteria bacterium; assembly: GCA_913058135.1. Classification (GTDB taxonomy): domain Bacteria; phylum Pseudomonadota; class Gammaproteobacteria; order Pseudomonadales; family Pseudohongiellaceae; genus Pseudohongiella. The sequence goes on along the minus strand of CAJXPR010000023.1, from coordinate 19,950 downwards.
CTCCTCAGAGAATGGTTGCAGAATGTCACTGGTGAACTCAAGGGAGCCGTCGCCGGATTCGGCGTAACCGGACAAAGAGAACCTGTTGCCGTCGTCGCTGCTCAGGGTGACCTCGATGGCGCGCATACTCAGTGCCAGTGCGGGCATCTCGAAGGCTGCCTCTCTGAGCATGATGTCACCGCCAACTATCGGTTGCTCCAGCGTCCCGTCAACGCTCAGGCGACCTTCCAGGTCGCCAGTGATATTGCTCAACTGTGGCGCCAGGGCTTCAACCCAGCCCAGGTCGTCAAAGTCCAACTGCAGATTGCCGGCCAGCTCACGATCTTCTGTCATACGCAGGCTGGCATCCGCTGAACCACGCATGGCCGCCACTGTGCTGTCAGGATCCTCCTGCACAAATCTGAGCCGGCCGGCCGCCTGCCATTCGCGATTCTGCTGGCTTGCATCCAGAGCGATGGTCGACCAGGTGAAATGGGTAACCACCGGTTCCGGCATTTCCATATCAGCCAGAGCATCAACAGGAGGCTCCGAGCGCAAATAGAAACTGCCGCTGTCACTGCCGGCATTGATATTGATGTTCAGGCCGTTGATGTCCGAGATGGCGCCGTTAGCCGTGGCCTCCACAGATACCGTGCCCTGTAGCGCCATGTCTGCAGGCAGGGTAAAGGGCAGACGAACGTTGGCGTTATCACTGCTGCCAGAGTGGAAATTAACATCGCTGGTCTGGGCGATAAGTTGTTCTGACGGGACATGGTTAAGCGCGGTCAGCGGGTAGTCCTGAAGAACCAGGCGCGCATCGAGTTGCTCATTCCCGGACAATTCTGCGTCGACGCACAGACTGGTGGCGACCATATCCCAGCACAGCGTTTCAAGAGTGACCTGTTCGGTGGCCAGCGCAATATCTGCAGCCTGGGTCTGCACCCAGCGTCCATAGTCGGAATCGATTTCGCTACTTAACAGGCGTCCTCGCCAGCCGCCATTGGCGATGCTGCCGTCGGCATTCAGACGCATGTCGGCCAGAGAGCTATTAACGCGCAACAAAATATTGTGCGCATCGGGCTGTCCGCGCAAGCGCAGCAACACATCCGTGACCGACTCGGTACGATCGCCTACCGGCAGCTGAATATTGCCGGTTGTCAATTCTATTTCATTCATGCCGCCGCGGTTTTGTCCGGTCACCGCCAGTTCGGGAATGCTGAGCGCCCCAAACTCAATATCGCTGGCGGTCAGGTCGAGATCGATCACGGGTTCGTCGAGTGTGCCACTGACGGTTGCGTCCGCGTGCAGCCGACCTTGCAGTTCCGGATAGATGGCGCTCAGTGCAGGCGCGTCAATACTGGCATCAGCGTTGAGCTGATTGCCGTCTCCAAGCGATGCAGTCAGTGACAGGCGGTTCTCACCGGTCTGCAAGGCAAAAGACTCGACAGTCCAGGTTTCACCGTCGAATTCAAAACCACCAGTGCCGGTGAAAGTGAATTCGTTGACATTGGCCTGCAGGTTGTCGGTGCCGAATGTCAGCGTCCGGGCGCCGGGTTCACCTGCGGGGCCGGGCGCTGCCTGGTGGAAGGAAATCTGACCATTCGAGCGCAGGTCCGCAATCGCCATGCTCTCGGGCAAGCCTGGTATGTAATCGCCTGGCGCTGGCTCATCAAGTTGGTAATCCAGGTCGACAGCAACGCCGTCAGTCCAATCGACGCTGCCGGCAATTGCCAGCAGACCGGTGGCGGTTCGCATAGCCAGTTCATCCACACGCAGCCGGCTGCCGCGTAGTGCGGCCCGCAGGTTCAGATCGGTCTCCAGCACAAAGTCTTCAGCCAGGTCTATGTCCAGACGTGCCGCGGCGAACAGTGCCAGGTCATCCGGCGTGCCTTGCGTTCGCAGCGTCAGCGCTTGTACAGTGAACATGTCCATGCCCGGCCCCGGCAAGGTCTGCGTGCCCAGCGTGTGCTGCAGGTCGACACGCAGGTCCAGGGCCTCGCTTTGTGCGTTCAGCAAACGCGCCAGACCTAACTGGATTTCGCCCGTGGATGTCACGTCGGTCAACCCCGAGAGTTCATGCTCCAGTTGCAGGCGATCCAGGTTGCCTTGCAGGGACAGGGTGCCACTGGGCGCCTGTGTACCCTCAAGAAGGCTGTCATCCAGTTGCCAATCGACCTCTGCCGTCACCGGATAGGGTGATTGCAGTTCCAGTTCGAGCCCGGCGTTCAGCGTGAGCGGCTCAGCATCAAAAGACAAGTCCTGTATATCCAGTGTGCGACCCTGAAGCGAAATGTCCAGACCCAGCGAGCTGATGGTGTAGCTGAAGTCATCATAGTTGATGGTGGCACCGTCCAGGCGGGCATTGGACAGGCGAACCGATATTGGCAGTGGTAGAATGGGTTCAAGCACTTCGTCCAGTACCAGGGGCGGGCCAGCGGGGGCATCGGGATCGCTGTGCCAGTCCACCTGCACACCCGCGATACGCAGGGACTGCAGATGAAATTCGCCCTCCAGCAGCGTCATCGGGTTCCAGCGGCTGTGCAATTGGGCAATTGTTGCCTGATTGTCACCGCTGCGATAACGGACACCATACAGGTCGATGCCGCGCAGGAATGTGCCTTCCGCATGGTCAAACCCGAAACTGACACTATCGTTGTTGATGAGATCACTGGCATATGCCAGCACCCACTGGCTGCCCCGGTGGGTGCCCAATGCCGCGCTGACGGCACTGAGAGTGATCAGCACCAGCAGAAAGACGACTGCCAGCCCACGCAGCACCCAGCGCAGAACGCGGCGTGCTCGTGATTCAGGTGGCGAATGAGTTCCGGTGGCAGCTGTCACAGATCCGGCCCCATAGTGATATGCAGGCGAAAACCGCCATCCTCCAGGCTACGGGCTACATCCAGGCGTATCGGTCCGATTGGCGAACGCCAGCGCACACCAATGCCTGCACTGTCCCTGAGCTGCATGTCGTCAAAATCCGCAAATGAATTACCGGTGTCATAAAACACCGCTGCGTGCCACCCCCCGACCACCGGGATGTCATATTCGACACTGCCAACCAGCAAGTGCTTGCCACCGACCACCTCACCGTCTGCATTGGTGGCGCCCAGTTCACCAAACTGATACCCCCGGACGCTCTGATCGCCACCGGTGAAGAAACGGACAGACAGCGGCAACTCGAGAACTTCATCGGCAATGGTGGTTGCCGCTTCAGCACGTAACAGAACCCGGCCTGGTCCGACACTGTGGATCAACTTGGCGCTGCCATAAAGCTGCGCAAAGGTGATGTCAGACAGCAGGTTTTCTTCGGCACCGCTGACTTGGCCGAACAGTCGCCAGCCCTGAGTCGGGTAAATGGGGTCGTCAGCCCGGGTGCGCGCCCAGTTGATGCCGGTGATGGTCGAGTTGATCTGCTCTTCGACGCGTTCTGCCACAGCAAAATCCGTCAGCTCCGAGCGCTCAGTCTGATAATTGACAAAAATATTCTGCACCCAATTGTCCCAGACTGCTGATCGCCAGGTCACGCCCGCACGATAGGTGTTGGTGATATAGCTGTCAGTTTCAAGGCGCTGAAAACCGCCGGAAAATCGCAGACTGTCGTTGACGGGATCGCGAAGCGGTATCACGTAGCTGACACTGGGTTCCTGTTGCAGTGTGGATATGCCCAGATCCGCATTAAGCCGGTGCCCACGCCGGTTGATATAGCGATCTTCATAGGCAAGCCGCAGTCGCGGCCCGATATCCGTACTGACACCGGCGCCTGCCGAATACGACCGGCGTGGCCGGGTTGCCAGTTCAATGCTCACCGGCACTGCGTTGTCTTCGGCCTGAGATAGTTGCGGGGTGACCGCAATCTGGCTGAAGTACTGGCTGTCGTTGAGATTTTCCCGCAATTCGATAAGCGCGTCGGAGGAGTAGTCACTACCTTCCTCGAAGGTCAGGAACCGGGACACAAAGGTATTTGACAGGCCGTCCAGGCGATTGATGCGAATCTGGCCGAAACGAAAGCGTTCACCGGGGTCAAAATCCAGATTGATATCTGCGCGATTGCGGCGCAGGTCGACGGCCAGCTCGGAACGTGTGAAGCGGGCCGAGAAAAAACCGTGGTCAACAGCCTCGGAGCTGAGTCGTGACTTCAACTGCTCGTACTGGCTATGCACAAGCCGATCGCCAGGCTGAATGTCGACTTCTTCCATCACTTCGGCGAACAAAAAGGCCGAGCGTTCATCACTCAGCGTGACGTTGATTTCTCCAACCAGCACCGGCTCGCCCGCTGTGACATCAATGGTCAGGCTCCAGCAACGGGCATCCGCTGCATCCGTTGCCGCATCGGGGGACGCCGCCGGGGTGACTTGTATATCGAATCCGGCATGATAATAGCCCAGCGCCTGTGCCGCGCGCTCGGCATCGCGGCGCACGGCCGGCAGGAGCCGATTGAGTCGACGCTGTCCGGCGTCGCAGCGCAGATCGGGGGTGCCTACATGCACGCGGACGTTGTTGGTCAGAGCCTCATTGTCGCCGGTAATCCTGATCCCGGGGCTGGAAGTCTGCGCATAGGCTATGCCCGCCGTCAGGGCGGTACAGCACAGCAGGATGGTCGCGGCGCCAGTGACGATACTGGTGGCTACCTTGGTTACTACGTTCCTCAAAACCTTTCCCGAATCACTCTGGCTGTGTATTTTTCGATAACAGGGGCAGCAAACTTCTGCTGGTTGAAAAGACGAGAGCCCAGTCCGTCTCGTGTTTGACAGCTTACCGTGAATTGGCACCACAAACCAGCCGGCGCCGGTTCGCCTGATCCCAAGCTGTGGGGTATACTGCCTGTAATCCCCTTTGTCCGTGATACGCATGACGGACCGCATTCGGATCTCAAGGAGTAAGCCATGACAAATACCCGCAGAGAGCTCGTTATAGGCAACAGGACTTTCGAATACTTCAGTCTGCCAGCGTTGAAAGAGGCCGGTTATGACAGTGTGGATCAATTGCCGGTAACACTGAAAATCCTCCTTGAAAACCTGCTCCGTCACCAGGATCAGGGGTTTGCCAGCGACAAGGACATAAAAACCCTGCTCGCCTGGCCGGAAACCCGTTCGTCCGACCATGAAGTGGCCTTTCTGCCAGCTCGTGTTTTGATGCAGGATTTTACCGGAGTCCCCGCAGTTGTGGATTTGGCCGCGATGCGCGACGCGGTCGCCAGCAAGGGGGGAGACCCCGACCGCGTCAATCCGGTCAATCCGGTAGATCTGGTCATTGACCACTCGGTAATGGTCGACAGGTTCGCCAGCGACAGCGCCTATGCAGAAAATGTCCGCATCGAGATGGAGCGTAACCGGGAGCGCTACGAATTTCTGCGCTGGGGCCAGAAGGCATTCAATAATTTCCGTGTGGTACCGCCGGGCACGGGTATATGCCACCAGGTCAATCTGGAATTCCTGTCGCGCTGTGTGTGGTCCAGCGAACGCGACGGCAAGTTGCAGGCTTACCCTGACACCCTGGTAGGTACCGACAGTCATACCACCATGGTGAATGGCCTGGCCGTGCTGGGTTGGGGCGTTGGCGGCATTGAAGCTGAAGCGGCCATGCTCGGGCAGCCGCTCACCATGCGTATCCCGGAGGTTGTGGGCGTGCGTCTGGATGGCCATCTGTGTGAAGGCGTGACGGCAACCGATCTGGTGCTGACGGTGGCCGAAATGCTGCGCAAACATGGCGTCGTCGGCAAGTTTGTCGAATTTTATGGCGCCGGCCTGGATGACCTGACCCTGGCCGACCGCGCGACCATCGCCAACATGTCTCCGGAATACGGGGCAACCGCGTGCTTTTTTGCCGTTGATGATGAAACTCTGCGCTATCTGAAGCTGACCGGTCGCGACGAAGAAACCATTGCGCTTACCGAGCAATACAGCAAGCAGCAAGGCATGTGGCGCAGTAACGAACCTACGGCGGTCTATACCAGTGAAGTGGTTCTGGACCTGGCAACAGTGGAGCCTTGTCTGGCCGGTCCGCACCGACCGCAGGATCGCGTGCCGCTGCCGAAACTCGGCGAAGCCACGCGCGCCCAGTTCCCAGCGGCAAAAAAGTCCGTGCCGGTGACCGGGGAAGAGTGGTCACTCAGTGATGGCGATGTGGTTATTGCCGCTATTACTTCCTGCACCAATACCTCCAATCCGGCGGTGATGATGGCGGCGGGCTTGCTGGCACAAAAAGCATTGGGGCTGGGACTGAAGGTAAAGCCCTGGGTAAAGACCTCGCTGGCCCCGGGCTCCAAGGTGGTCACGCATTATCTGGAAAAGGCCGGGCTGCAGGATGCCCTGGACGATCTCGGCTTCAATCTGGTCGGGTATGGTTGCACAACATGTATCGGCAACTCCGGCCCATTACCGCCCATGATTGAGGAGGCCGTGGACAAAGGTAAACTGACGGTGTCCTCGGTCCTGTCGGGCAACCGTAATTTCGAAGGCCGGATCCATCCCCGTGTGCGTGCCAACTGGCTGGCATCTCCTCCCCTGGTGGTTGCCTACGCGTTGGCTGGGACCACTGACATCGACCTGAGCGCCGAGCCTCTTGGCACCAGCACGGACGGCAAGGACATCTATCTGCGGGACATCTGGCCGGATACCAAAACCATTGCCGAGGCGGTAGCCACGGTGAGCCGGGACATGTTCGCCAAGGATTACGCTGATGTATTCAGTGGCAATGAGGAGTGGAACGCCATGCCGACGGCAGAGGGGGCGACTTACCAGTGGAATGATGCCTCGACGTATATCCAGAATCCGCCGTTTTTCTCACCTGACCTGTTGCCGGAACCCGGCGATATTACCGGGGCCAGTATACTGGCGTTGCTGGGCGATTCGGTCACCACTGACCACATCTCGCCGGCCGGCGCGATAGGACGCGCAACGCCAGCGGGCAAGTACCTGCTGGAAAAAGGTATCAAACAGGAGGATTTCAACTCCTATGGTTCACGCCGGGGCAATCATGAGGTGATGATGCGTGGCACTTTCGCCAATGTGCGCATTCGCAATGAGATGCTGGACGGTGTTGAAGGGGGGCTCACCCGACTGATGCCGGATGATGAAAAAATGAGTATTTATGATGCTGCCATGGTCTACCAGCAACGCAAAATACCGCTGGTGGTCATTGCCGGTAAGGAATATGGCACTGGGTCAAGCCGCGACTGGGCAGCCAAGGGCACCCGTCTGCTGGGTGTGCGCGCAGTGGTTGCGGAGAGCTTCGAGCGTATCCACCGCTCCAATCTGGCGGGTATGGGGGTGTTGCCATTGCAGTTCCCGGAAGGTGAAAGCCGCAAAACGCTGAAACTGGATGGCAGCGAAACCATCGCGCTGGAGGGGCTGGACAGGATCTCCACCGGCATGACAGTCACCATGGTGGTGACGAGGACGGATGGTTCCGGGCAGCGGGTTGATCTGCTGTGCCGACTGGACACAGCCGAAGAGGTACATTACTACAACAGCGGCGGCATCATGCCGTTTGTTGCTGACAAACTGATGGGCTGAACCGGAGGCTGGTATGAGAACCGAGCATGACAGCCTGGGCGCCGTTGAGCTGGCCGATGATGTGCTTTGGGGCGCGCAGACACAGCGTTCCCTGCACAATTTCAAAATCGGCAGGGATCAGTTTTCAGTTGAGTTCATCCACGCATTTGCGCTGGTCAAAAAGGCGGCTGCGCAGGCCAACCAGAGGTTAGGCAAATTACCGGCAAAGCAGGCAGAACTGATTGCGGCGGTGTGTGATGAAATTGCCAGTGGGCGCCATGACAACCAGTTTCCGTTGTCAATATGGCAAACCGGCAGTGGTACACAAACCAATATGAACCTGAACGAGGTTATCGCCAATCGCGGCAATGAACTGGCGGGGCACGTGCGTGGGTCGTATCAGCCACTGCATCCCAACGACCACGTCAATATGTCGCAGTCTTCCAACGATGTATTCCCCACCACCATGCATGTGGTAGCGGCCCAGTCGATGCGTGCCCTGCTGGAAGTCCTCGATATCCTTATCGCAGGGGTTGATGATAAAGTGCATGCCTTTGGTGATATTCTCAAAAGTGGCCGTACGCATCTGATGGATGCCACCCCGATCACGTTGGGACAGGAGTTTTCCGCCTTCAGTGCACAGCTGGTGTTCGCACGTGAGCAGCTGCTGGCGAGCTTGCCCTCGATCCAGGAGCTGGCCCTGGGAGGCAGTGCGGTCGGCACCGGGCTTAATACGCATCCCGACTGGGCGGAAACAGTGGTCAAACGTATCAGCGAGCTGAGCGGTATTGCGTTTACGCCGGCAAAAAACCGGTTCATGGCTCTGTCCGGGCATGACGCGCTGGTGGACTTGCACGGTCGGCTCAACACGCTGGCCACGGCGCTGTTCAAGATGGCCAGTGATATTCGTCTGATGAACAGTGGCCCGCGCTGCGGGCTCGCAGAGCTGCGGGTACCGGCGAATGAACCGGGCAGTTCGATCATGCCTGGCAAGGTCAATCCGACCCAGGCCGAAGCACTGACCATGGTGTGTGTACGTGTCATGGGTAACCAGACCACTGTCAGCCTGGCGGGCAGTCAGGGGCATTTTCAGTTGAATGTCTTCAAGCCGGTGATAATCCACGCCGTGCTTGAGTCACTGGGACTGCTCAGAGATGCCATGTACAGTTTTGAACAACATTGTCTGCGTGGTCTGGAAGCCAATCGCGAGCAACTTGAGGCCAATGTCTCGCGCTCGCTGATGCTGGTGACGGCGCTGAGTCCTGCGATCGGTTATGAAAAGGCGGCAAAGGCCGCCCGCTATGCAGATGAGAACCAGCTCAGTCTGCGTGAAGCGGTGCAGGCGCTGTCCTATATGGACGGTGAGGAATTCGACAGACAGGTTGACCCTCGCCAGATGCTGGCGCCACAGGGCTGACCCGCCAGCTTTTCAAGCACATAAATGTGAGGTAAACGTGAGTAAAATCAGCAGTATAAATCCGTATACCGGCAAAAAACTGGCAACCCATGATGCGTTTGACCTGACCCGTCTGGACTCCGTGCTGGACAGCATTGAAGATGCCCGGCAACAATGGCAAAAAACCAGTCTGCAGGAACGGGCGCAGGCATTGCGCGATCTCGCGCAGCAGCTACGCAAACAGCAGGGCAAACTGGCAAAACTTGCATCCGAGGAAATGGGCAAAACACTGGCCAGCGCTGAGGCGGAGGTCGAGAAATGTGCATGGGTCTGTGACTACTACGCCGAGCAGGGTCCCGCTATGCTGGTCGACGAATATCTGCCGGACGAAGACAATGACGGGGTACAAAGATTCGTCTCCTATCAGCCTCTTGGTGTCGTGCTGGCTATCATGCCGTGGAATTTTCCGTATTGGCAGGTGTTCCGCTTTCTTGCGCCAGCATTGATGGCAGGTAACGCCGCGCTGTTGAAACACGCCTCCAATGTGCCCGGTTGTGCCCTGGCCATCGAACAGGTGCTGCGGGACGCCGGATTGCCGGAGAATCTGATGCGTACTGTGCTGGTGCCGGGGTCCAAGGCTCAGGCACTGATCGACCATCCGGTTGTAAAAGCGGTCACTTTCACCGGTAGCACGGATGCCGGGCGCAGGATTGCCGCCGCTGCCGGCAATATGTTGAAGAAAACCGTGATGGAGCTGGGCGGCAGCGATGCCTATGTAGTGCTGGAAGATGCCGATGTCGAATTAGCCGTCGAAAAGTGTGTGACAAGCCGCCTGTTGAACAATGGCCAAAGCTGCATCGCCGCCAAACGCTTCATCGTGCACAATAATTTGTACGGCGCATTTGCCGAGCAGATGACCGCAGCCATGAAAAAGAAAGTAATGGGCGACCCGCTGGATAAAGATACCGACATTGGCCCCCAGGCTCGCGAGGACCTGTGCAAGACGCTGGCGGATCAGGTGTCCGAAAGCATCCGGCTGGGGGCCGTGTTGATGTGTGGTGGTGAGCGCGACGGGACGTTCTATTCGCCTACTGTGCTGGGAGAGGTGCGTCCGGGGATGCCCGCTTTTGACCAGGAACTGTTCGGACCTGTGGCAGCACTGATCCGTGCCAGGAGCGATGATGAGGCTATCACACTGGCCAACCAGAGCAGGTTTGGGCTGGGGGCTGCGGTATTTACGCGTGATGCCAGGCGTGGCGCGAAAATCGCCGCAGAACAGCTGCAGGCGGGGGCATGCGCCGTTAACGATTTTGTGAAGTCCGACCCCCGAATGCCCTTTGGGGGCATAAAGGACTCCGGTTACGGACGTGAATTGGGCCGTTTCGGCATCCATGAGTTTGTTAACATCAAGGCAGTGGTGGTCAATGGCGAGGCGGACAGCAGCGAATGAGTCTCGCCGACTATCAACGGCGTGTAAAAACCCTGTCTGACCAACTTATTGAACTGCAACGTCCCATCAGGATTCTGGACGCTATCAAGTGGCCGGCATCAGCACAGTCACAGTTTCTGGCGGCCAACGGCGACAAAATGCCGGCCATGGATCTGGCCTACTATCAGGGGATCAAATTGGAGTTTGATCCCGATCTGCTGCGTGACCGCTTTCTGGGGCTGCGCCGCGAGGTGCAACGCACCCTGGGTCGCAAAGACGGACTGGGCGGCATCCTGTGTGACACCATTGATCAATACCTGCTGGTGATCGAGCTATTACGGACGCGTGGTACGGCCGATTTCGGCCGCCACAGTCGCGAGCTTTACGGATCTGCGCGGGATCATCTGCGCGGTGACCGTAAGTCGTTGCGACAACTGGGCGAGAAACTGTGTGAAATTTTTTCTCTGCCAGCCGCCGAGCACCTGGCTAGGCCCTACCTGAAACACATCTCTGCATCGTCTGCGGTCGATATTCTTCAGCAGCGGCTGGGTAGCTATTTTCAGCCGGGCGACATTCGCGTCATTCTCAGCGACGGGATCGTGTCTGATGCTGCCGCGGGTGGTGATTACATAAAGATCAACCAGGACGCTGAGTTTACCGAGTTTGATCTGCAAGTGCTGGAAGTGCATGAAGGGTGGGTACATGTTGGCACCACGTTGAACGGACGCAGGCAGCCCTGGGCGAGCTGGCTCAGTGTCGGGTCGCCGCGGGTGACCGCGTGTCAGGAGGGTCTGGCGGTGTTGATGGAAACCCTCACCTTCAGCTCCTACCCGCGGCGGGCACTCAAGGTCAGCGACCGTGTGGTGGCCGTTGACATGGCGGAGCAGGGGGCTGATTTCATTGAGGTTTATCGCTTCTTCTGTGAGCGCGACATGCCCCGAAAAGACGCTTACAAGATTACCCAGCGCGTATTTCGCGGAGGCACCCTGAGCGGTGGGTCAGTATTCACTAAAGACTTGTCTTATTTGCGTGGTTTCGTGGAGAATGTGAACTTTATCCGCAGTGCCATCCGGTCAGGGGTGCCGGAGATTTTGCCCATGTTGTTTGTAGGCAAGGTGACGCTGGACGATATTCCTGTCCTGTATCAGCATTACCTTGAAGGAACCATTGCCGGCCCCCATTATATCCCTGCGATGTTTCGTGATTTGAACGGTCTTTATGTCTGGTTCGGGTTTGCCAGTGGTATTTCTGTGATCAACATGGCGCGGGTGCAAAAACACTTCCACTCCCTGTTCAAGGATATGCCCAAGGTTGCTCCGATCTACAATAAAGTAATTGATACGGCAGTAGATTGAGGATTTCCCTATGAAGCGAATCGCGCTGTTTCTGTTGACCAACCTGGCCATTGTGCTGGTACTGAGTGTTGTTCTGCGCCTGCTTGGCGTTGAACGCATTCTGGACGAAAGCGGCAGTGGGCTGGATCTCACCGCATTGTTGGTGTTCTCGGCAGTGATCGGTTTTGGTGGTTCGTTTATCTCGCTGGCCATGTCCAAATGGATTGCCAAACGCTCTACCGGCGCCCAGGTCATTACCCAGCCAGCCAACGCAACGGAACAATGGTTGCTGACCACCGTGGCCGATCAGGCAAAACGGGCCGGCATAGCCATGCCGGAAGTGGCCATTTTCCCGTCTCCTGATGTCAATGCATTCGCTACCGGTGCGACCAAAAACAGTGCCATGGTCGCGGTCAGTTCCGGGTTACTTGGCAAGATGACCAAGCAGGAGGCAGAAGCGGTCCTGGCGCACGAAGTCAGTCACGTTGCCAATGGCGATATGGTGACTCTGGCCCTGATTCAGGGCGTGGTTAATACCTTTGTGATCTTCCTGTCCCGGGTGATCGGACACATCGTCGATCGGGTAGTCTTCAAGACCGAACAGGGCCACGGGCCCGCGTTCTGGATTACCTCTATCGTTGCGCAGCTGGTGCTGGGTATTCTGGCGTCAATCATTGTGATGTGGTTCAGCCGCCAGCGTGAATACCGGGCGGATGCGGGCGGTGCGACGTTGGCCGGTCGACAGAACATGATCGCGGCGCTGGAGCGCCTGAGAGCGGGACAGCCCAATCACCTGCCAGACGAGCTGGTGGCATTTGGTATCAACAACAAGGCGCATGATGCCTTCACCAAACTGTTCATGACGCATCCGCCACTCACCGACCGCATCGCACGCCTGAAAGAAGCGCGTTAAGCTGATCGGTAAGTTCAGTGCATCGTCTTGTTCGAGGTTGATGGCAATGACGTTCGCACAAGCCGGGCGGGGCTGGGCGTCAACTGAAGGGGCTTATGCGGCAGGGAAGCCGCATAAGAGCCTCCAGGGATGGATCCACGGCGTCCCCTGAAGGTGACACCCAGTCACGACCGGCGTAGCCAATCGATAACCACAGCAGATTGAATTAATCCAGGTCTTCGTGATTGACAGCGCGGCCGGAATTCTTGTCCCAGGCCGCTGCCCAGGCGAATGGGGGCATTTGCCGGAAAGCTTCCTTCAGGCGCTGATCCCAACTGCGTTTGACTTCACGCAGGAACTCACTGTCCTCATCAAAACGCAGCGGCGTATCAAGGGTCAGGGTGTCGGTGCGGTACACCAGCATTTCGATGGGTGGCCCGACACTCAGGTTACTGCGCATGGTCGAATCCATGGAGACCAGAGCACACAGGGCGCAGGTGTCCAGGTTCAGATCGCGGGTGAGGATGCGATCGAGGATGGGTTTGCCGTATTTGCTTTCACCGATCTGCAGGTAGGGCGTGTCGTGCGAGCTGGTGATGTGATTGCCTTCCGGGTAGACCATCATGATGCGATGTTTCTTGCCGGCAATCTGGCCACCTATGATAAAGCTTGCCTCAAAACCGGTGCCGTGGGCATCGTGCTTTTCCTGCACGGTTCGGCTGATGCTGCCCAGGTAGTCAGCCGCTTCGCTGATACTTTCCACTGTGAGCAGGCTCTGAATGGCGCGCTCTTTGATGTCGCGTTTGACGCGGCTGATGGTAGCCTGGGTAGTACCCAGATTGCCGGAGGACAAAATCACAAACTGCCGTTGGCCATCGACACCAAAACGGAACATTTTGCTGTACGTGCTGACCCGGTCAATACCGGCGTTTGTGCGTGAATCAGAGCAGAACACCAGGCCTGCATCTACCGCAATTGCTACGCAATAAGTCATACTTTCCCGGCTGGTAAGAGCCTCGTGTGTGAGGACGTCAGGGGACGTCCTCCGTTCACCGAGTCTGCGATCAATCGTCGATCAGATCGTCCGCATCATCAGAGTAATCGGCGCTGAAATTATCGCCCGAGAAACGCCTGTCTTCCATTTCATCAAACTGAAGATCGCCATACATGCGCTTCCAGTCCAGACGCTCTTCGGTCCGACGTCGCAGCTCGGTCAGGCGGCGGCGCTGGCCATGCTTGTCCTGGGGCTCTTCATCAAACTCGGCATCCGGTAAAAATGCGCCGGAATCGAAAAAATCTTTGGCACTGTCGTTTAGTTCGTCCCACGAATGACTTTTCATGTGAAACCTCTCTCGTAAACTCCGGTTGCGGAATCTTTATGAGCACGTGACCGCGATGGATTACAGCGTCAGTCACCATCCAGCAATCTGATTATCGGCGGGATATCAGATTACATGAAGCAGGTTTTATGCCTGTCAAACTGCTCTTGTGGAGCGATTTGACCGGACCGGCCTTCACGAAGCGGATTATGGTTATAAAATTGGAGAATGCAATAACTTTGAAAAGTTTTTTTTAAGGCGTGTGCCGGGGGTCACACGCAGGCAGGAATAGCGTGTTTCTGTGCTCCAACAGAAATAACGGGGCCGCTTTCAGGCCCCGTGCAGGCGCTGGATGGCCTGTTCGCGCAGGATTTTCTTGGCGATCTTGCCGGAAGCGATACGCTCCAGCTGTTCCGTCTCGAACCAGATGTGACTGGGTACCTTGTAGTGGGCAATGTGTTCACGCAGAAAGCCTTGCAGGTCGGCTTCACTCAATCTGGCGCCGGGTTTGACCATGACCGTGGCTCCGACGATTTCGCCCAGGCGCTCATCGGGCAACCCGAACACAGCTGCTTCAAATACATCCGGGTGCTCTGACAGCGCATATTCAACTTCCGCACAGGCAACGTTTTCGCCCCCGCGGATAACGATGTCCTTGGCGCGATCCTTGATAACCAGAAAACCGTGTTCGTCCAGCAGACCGATATCCCCGGTGTGGAACCAGCCATCCCTGATGACTTCTGCGGTTTCTTTGGGCCGCTGCCAGTAGGCTTTCATGACTGTGGCACCCTTGATGCAGATTTCACCCGTCTGGCCATTATTCAGCACATTACCGTCAGGGTCTTCTATTCGGATTTGTGTGACCGGTTGTGTCGGGCGACCCGTGCTTTCCGGCTTGGCCAGATAAAAGGCGCCGGTGATGGTGGCACCAATCGCATTGGTTTCAGTCAGACCGTAACCGAGTCCTGGCTGGACGATGGCGTCGAACTTTTTCTGCATCATGGACAGGTGTCCCGGTGGCCGGGAAGCGCCGCCACTTTGCACGGTACGAAGACTGCGCAAATCGGTCTTGTCGAACATGGGAGAGTGCATCACTTCCCAGGTCATGGTGGGCACACCATGCAGGACTGACAAGCGCTCCGTCTCGATCAGTTCCAATGCCTTTTCAGCGTTCCATTTGTACATCATGACAAACTTGCGCAGATAGACGAAGCTCACCAGAAACTGGGCATGGCTGCCGGTGACGTGGAACAGCGGCACGTTCGACAGAATGCCCGGATCGAACTCGGGATTTTCCTCCACCAGCTCAGGGCGGAGTGTGTCGGTTGCCTCTTTGCCAAAAACCCAGCTGTACAGCGCATTGACGATATTGCGATGGGTAGACAGAACGCCTTTGGGTGTGCCGGTGGAACCGGAAGTGTACATGATGGAGGCATCGTCTTCCGGTGCCAGCGTTATGTCGTCCAGGTTCTGTCGTGGCCCCTGGCTGGCGGTTTCTGCCAGCGCATGAAACTCGGGAAAGTCGGTGGTATTGGCATCAGGTTTGATGGCGATGATGCTGACAGCGATGCTCTTCCGCACAGGTATCAACTGATTGATACGTTCCTGATCGGCAAACAGAATCTTGGCGCCACTGTCCTGCAGCCCGTATACCAGTTCGCTGCTTTGCCACCAGGAGTTCATCGGCACCACGATACCTCCGATCATGGTAGCTGCCATATAGGCCATGCACCATTCGGGGTTGTTGCGCGAGCAGACGGCAATGCGGTCGCCTTTCTGGACGCCATACTGGTTAAGCAGGGCCTGGGCGATGTCTTCAGCAATTGAGAGGGTCTGGGCGAAGGTGTAGCGTTCGTTTTCGTAAACCAGGAAGTCTTTGTCGGCAGCGCTGAGCCCGAGACGGTAGATTTCTCGCAGATTCTGTGGAACGTTGGCAAATACGGTCTGTTCAATGCCGTTGATGGTGATCGTCTTGACGCCGAGCGGGCCGGCGGGATCGCGCATTTTGATGACAATGTCTTTCAGTTTTGCCAGATCTTGTTCGATTTGTTGGGCTGTGAGCATAGGTTTCTGTCGCCGGAATGCTGAAAACGAAAGAGCAGCATTATACGGAGGCGGGAGGGGGAATCAAGAGCGGTTGTCCTGCCAGTCGGTCGGCAGGCCGCATGATTGCTGGTTAGGTGTGCGACCGCTCGGTAGGTGGTTGCTCATGCTGGCTTCGTTCTGGTCGTCAGCCGGGGCTGGGTAACTTATTCCGGAGACGCCCGTGAATCCATCCCTGGAGGGCTCGGATGCGACCGTCCGAGGGTCGCATACGCTCCTCCATAAGTTACCCAGCCCCGGCTGACTCGTGCCAGATTCAAAGACAGTTCAAGCTGTTTGGTCTTGGCAGATTCACTGGCTGAAGATCTTTCACCCACCACCCCATGAGCTCGTGCCAGCCGACTAGCTATTATTGGAAGCGTAGACGGTTTGGTGTAGCTTGGTTCTGGCACAAGCTGGCTGGGAGTGGGTGACATCTGGAGGAGCGTTGGCAACCCTTGGATGGTTGCCACCGAGCCCCCCAGGGACGGGTTCACGGGCGTCTCCGGAAGATGTCACCCACTTCCAGCCAGCGCTCGGAACGAAGCCCGTGACCAGAGTATTTCGATTAAAAACTACTCCGAGCGGATCTCGAAGGTGACTTTGCCCATAACCTTGCGCTCACGGAACACATTAAAGGCTGCAACGTAATCCTCAAAGGCGAAAGACTTGGTCACGATGGGTTTTATCTTGCCCGCTGTGTACATATCGAACAGCTCACGGAAATTCTGCTCATAGGCCTCAGGCTCTTCCTTGCGGAAACGCCCCAGGAATACGCCCATCATGGCGCTGCCCTTGAGCAGTGCCAGGTTGGCCGGGTAGGAAGGGATGCGGCCGCTGGTGAAGCCTACCACCAGCAGGCGGCCGTTCCAGTTTATGCAACGGGTGGCCTGATCAAACAGATCACCGCCGACCGGGTCGTAGATGACGTCGGCGCCCTTGCCGTCGGTGAGCGCTTTGACCTTTTCTTTGAGCTCGCCATCACCGTAGTTCAGTAGTTCGTCCGGGCCGGCCTGGTTGACAAATTCAAGCTTTTCATCACTGCTTGCTGCCGCGATTACCCGCGCGCCCATCAACTTGCCCAGTTCGACGGCAGCCATACCCACTCCGCCGCTGGCGCCCAGTACCAGCAGGGTTTCGCCGGGCTGGATGTTGGCGCGCTGTTTCAGCGCGTGATAGGACGTGGTGTAGACCATGGCGAAACCGGCGGCCGTTTTGAAGTCCATGCTGTCCGGAATCTTGCGCAGGCCCGAGGGCTGGACCTTGACCTGTTCGGCCATGCCCCCGATTGAGGGTGTGGCCATGACGCGGTCACCGACAGCAAATCCTTTAACTTCGTTACCGACGGCGGAAATCACGCCACCCACCTCCGAGCCGGGGGAGAACGGCATGGGTGGCTGGAACTGATACTTACCTTGAATCTGCAGGGTGTCTGGAAAGTTCAGTGATGCTGCATAAACATCAACAATGACCTCGCCCGGCAAAGGCTCCAGGTCAGCGACCTCTTCCAGCGACAGATTTTCGGGGGGGCCATAGGATTTGCAAAGCAACGCTTTCATAGAGTCACACCTTGTCCGTAAAACCTTAGATTCAAACATGTTTGCGGCAACCGTACAATTGTTTGTGGGTTGCGCGCAAGATAGCTTTGGTGCATTGGGTCCCCTCTGCTTTATAATGCAGTCCAGACGATCAGTCCGAACCAATGGACGCAATTGGAGCCTTAGATGGCGACGGAGATACGCAGACAAACATTGCTTCGGGAAATGGGCATTCGGTGCTGGTTTCCCCGCACGGCGCTGCCCGGCGCGGGCGCATCGCACGTGGTGGTCGTGGCGCCTGAACCTCGACAGTCACCAGTGGTCGAACCCAAGGTTGTCCGTGAGGTGCCGGTCGAACAGATATCAACGGCATTGCGAGCAGCGCTGACAACCGATGCTGCGGAAACAGCGGCGGTCAGGCAGCCTGTGGCGTCAACGGCTGTGCCGGTCTCCGCAGAGGATGAGGCCGCGCCCCCGTTCGCCTTTAGCTGGTTCAATGTTGGTCAGCGTTTGTCGGTCCTGGCAATGTTGCCAGCTGGTGCCGACTCTCTTACAGGCGCATGCCGGCAGATGTTGCAGCGAATCCTGGTGGCGCTAAGCCCGACATTGGAAAATGCGGTTGGGCATGAACACACATTTCACTGGCCCTTTCCGGGAGACCTGGGGTTGCCCACCGGCCGTCGGGCTGCCCGTCAGGCGGTAGACGGCTTTGTTGCGCGGCGAATGCGCGAGCAACCGTCGGCAATACTGTTGATATTGGCCGATGAAACGCCGCCCTTTCTGTACGGCGAGACCAATGCTGGCGGAGAAGACCAGCACGGAAAGTTGTTTGTGCACCGACAATTCGGGTTTGCCATGCTACGCACACATTCCCTGCATGCCATGGAAGCTGACAGTGCGCTGAAGCGCTCTGCCTGGCAGGCCATGCAGTCAGTACGGGACCGCCTCCAGCGCGGTGCCGGGTAATCCATTGTAGAGAACAAGAACCCGGATTCAATGTTTCAGACTATCAATGACCCAAGTCAGGTGATTTGCCGTCGAATGCGGCCCAGCGATCTCGATTTTGTGGTGCATAACGAGGAAGTGTCCTACCCGAATCCCTGGAGCAAACGCATATTCCTGGATTGTTTGCGGGCCGGATACGAATGCTGGGTGCTGGCCACGCGTGACCGCATACTCGCGCATGGTGTGCTCAGTGCTGCAGTTGGCGAGAGTCATGTGTTGACCCTGTGTGTGCATCCCGATTTTCGTCGCAACGCTTATGGGCGACGGCTGCTGCAACATTTGCTGGCTGAGGCGCGCAAGCTGGGCGCTGACAACTGTTTTCTGGAGGTTCGCCCGTCCAATGAAGCGGCACGTGCACTGTATTATTCGATGGGATTTGTGCAGGTCGGCGAACGCAGGCACTATTATCCCAGTGAAAGTGGCAGCGCGTTTCGCGAAGACGCGCTGATACTCTCCTGTCAGCTTGATTGACCGGGCGCCCCGACGCGGATCGGTCTGCAGGCAAAAGTGCACAGGAACTTGCACAGGAACGTGCAAAGGAACGTGCAGAGGAACGTGCAGAGGAACGGTGTGTTGAGGAGCGTGGTATGAGGGGCAAGGTGTACAGGATGGCAGCAACTATGCTCGCGTCGCTGGTGTTGTTAACACTATCAGCAGGCGTGTCGGGCCGTGACACGCTGCCGGTACTGGATGCCGAGCAAGCGAACTGGGTTGCTGACCGCATATTTCAGAATGAGTGCAACCGCCAGTTAGCGTGTCTGACCAGCTGGAATGTCGGAGAAGATTTTCCATCGCTGGGTATCGGCCATTTTATCTGGTATCGGCAAGGGCAACAGGAACGTTTTGTGGAAAGTTTTCCCGACCTGCTCGGTTATTATGTGGCACGTGGCGTGGATTTACCGGACTGGATAGCCGGTCTTCCGGAGTGGGCGTCGCCCTGGCCTGATCGCGAAAGCTTCCTGGCGGACATCGACAGCGGCCGTATGCGCGACTTGCGGGAGTTTCTGAGTGAGACGCGGGGTATCCAGGCAGATTTTATTGTACGTCGGCTTGAGCGCAGTCTGCCCGCTTTGATGGCTGCCAGTACGCAGCCTGATGCGGTTGCCGCTACTTTTTACCGGGTAGCCAACAGCGAGGTGCCGCATGGCATGTATGCCCTGATCGACTACGTCAACTTCAAGGGCGAAGGCACCGCAGCCAGCGAGCGTTACCAGGGCCAGGGCTGGGGCCTGCTGCAGGTTCTGGAAACCATGCAGCGTTCACCTCAAACCGGGTCCGTATTGCAGCAGTTTGCCACAGCGGCGCAACAGGTGCTGGCACAACGTATTGAAAATTCTCCGGCAGAGCGGGGCGAAGAGCGCTGGCGGCAAGGCTGGATCAACCGCACACTAAGCTATGTTCCGTGACCGGCGATTCCGGAGCGACCCTACAACTGTCTCTTATACACATCTGACGCTGCCGACGATCTACTCTGTGTAGA
>CAJXPR010000022.1 GCA_913058135.1 uncultured Gammaproteobacteria bacterium | reverse complement strand
ATCTACACAGAGTAGATCGTCGGCAGCGTCAGATGTGTATAAGAGACAGGCCTCAGCAGGACGGCGATTTTGTCAGGGTGTCGGCGGAGATATTCGCCACCTGCCCCTCCGATTCGATCGACTACGCTGTGATGGAAAAAACCGCCGACGCGGTGGTGATTCCCATGGCCGCTGCCTGGAGCGACATGGGAGCCTGGAGCGCGCTTTGGGACGTCAGTGAGCATCGCACGCGCGACAATAATGTGGTGATCGGCGATGTTCACTGTGTGGACGTCAGCAACAGTTATGTCCGCTCGGAGTCCCGGCTGGTGGCTGCGGTTGGCATCGAAAATGCAGTTATCGTGGAAACGGCAGATGCCGTCCTGGTAGCCAACAAGGACCAGGTGCAGAACGTCAAGCAGGTCGTGCAGTGGCTGGAGCAGCAGAAACGTTCTGAAGCCGTCAACCATACCCTGGTGTATCGGCCCTGGGGGTCCTATGAAAGCCTGGCACATGGGCCGGGTTTTCAGGTCAAGCATATCAGGGTCCGTCCTGGTGCAGCGCTGTCATTGCAGATGCACCATCACAGGGCAGAGCACTGGGTGGTGATCAGCGGCGAGGCAACGGTAACCTGTGATGAGCGGGTTTTCACGCTGACGGCCAACCAGTCGACATTTCTGCCATTGGGTTGCAAACACCGCCTGCAGAATAACAGTGATGAATGGATTGAACTGATCGAGGTTCAGACCGGCGATTATCTGGGTGAAGACGATATTGTCAGATTTGAGGATGTGTACGGTCGAGTACCGGCCGACAAATGAAAAGGAGTATGTCAAATGAAGATTAAAAAATGTCTGTTTCCGGCGGCCGGCTATGGTACCCGTTTTTTGCCCGTCACCAAGGCAATGCCCAAGGAGATGTTGCCGTTGGTTAACAAGCCGCTGATCCAGTACGGCGTGGAAGAGGCGCTGGCGGCAGGCATGGCGGGCATCGCGATTGTTACCGGGCGTGGCAAGCGGGCCATTGAAGACCATTTTGACATCAGTTTTGAACTTGAAACCCAGATTGCCGGCACATCAAAAGAAAACGCCTTGAAGGAAGTGCGTCACATCATGAGTGAGTGTACGTTCTCCTATACCCGCCAGGTGGAGATGAAAGGTCTGGGCCATGCGATTCTGACGGGCGAAACCCTGATTGGTAACGAGCCTTTTGGTGTGGTGCTGGCCGATGACTATTGTGTCACTGACGGTGATGGTGTGCTGTCGCAGATGGTGGCGTTGTACGAAAAATATCAGTGCAGCGTCGTGGCCATTGAAGAGGTGCCGCGCGAAGAAACATTCAAGTATGGTGTGATTGACGGTGACGAGATCGAGCCTGGTGTCTTCCGTATTAACCAGATGGTGGAAAAACCCGATCCGGCTGATGCACCTTCGAATCTGGCCATTATCGGACGCTATATTCTGACGCCGGATATTTTTGACATCCTGCGCACTACACCCCCGGGTCGCAACGGCGAGTTGCAGATCACTGATGCCCTGATGACACAGGCTCAGCAGGGCAAGGTACTGGGTTACCGGTTCAAGGGCAGGCGCTTCGATTGCGGCAGTGTCGAGGGCTTCGTGGAAGCGACCAACTACAACTATCAGCATATTTACAAACGCCGCTGAAACGCTGGCCGGGGTTCAATATGGATATAACCTGTTTTAAAGCTTACGACATCCGCGGCCGTGTGCCCGATCAGCTCAATGCCGAAATCGCCTATCGTATCGGCCGCGCCTACGCCGATTACCTGCAGCCCAAAGATGTGGTGGTCGGCCACGACATCCGCCTGAGCAGCCGTGAGCTGTGTGATGCGTTGACGCGCGGTTTGATGGACGGTGGTGTTGATGTCATTGACATCGGCCAGTGTGGCACCGAGGAGATCTATTTTGCCACGTCGCACCTGAAAACGGCCGGCGGCATCGTGGTCACGGCCAGCCACAATCCGATGGACTACAACGGTATGAAACTGGTGCGCGAAGGCTCGCGTCCGATCAGTGGCGATACAGGCCTGCACGATATCAGGCGTCTGGCCGAAGCCGGTGAGTTTGCCGTGCCGGCCGAAATCGGGTCTCTGCGACGGGAAGACACGCGTGAAGCCTATATTGAACACCTGCTATCCTACATTGACGTTCAGGCACTGGAACCATTGCGGCTGGTGATCAATGCCGGGAATGGTGGCGCTGGCCCGATCGCCGATGCCCTGGCCTGTGAGCTGCCTTTCGAGTTTGTGCGTGTGCATCACGAGCCGGATGGCCATTTCCCCAATGGCGTACCCAACCCCCTGCTGGAAGAAAACCGCGCCCCGACCATCGCCGCAATCAAGGCTAACAAGGCGGATCTGGGCATTGCCTGGGATGGCGATTTTGATCGCTGCTTCTTTTTTGATGAAAATGGTGACTTTGTTGAGGGGTATTATATTGTCGGCCTGCTGGCGCAGAGTTTTCTGGAGCGAGAGCCTGGGGCCAGCATTATTCATGACCCGCGTTTGACCTGGAACACCATCGAGATCTGTGAGCAGTTCGGGGGCAGGGCCGTGCAGTGCAAAACCGGCCATGCCTTCATCAAGGAGCGTATGCGGCGGGAAGATGCCATCTACGGCGGCGAAATGAGTGCGCACCACTATTTCCGCGATTTTGCCTATTGCGACAGTGGCATGATTCCCTGGCTGCTGGTATGTGAGCTGATCTCGCGCAAGGGTAAATCCCTGTCGCAACTGGTTGCCGAGCGCATGGCGGCATACCCGGCCAGCGGTGAAATCAACCGCACCGTTGAGGATCCCGCGGCACTGCTGGCTGCTGTGGAAAAGGCCTATGCGCCGCTGGCGCAGACCGTTGATCATACCGATGGATTGAGCATGAATTTTGCCGAGTGGCGTTTCAACATGCGCATGTCCAACACCGAACCGGTCGTGAGGCTGAACGTGGAGTCGCGCGGCGACCGGGCACTGATGAAGGCTAAAACCGCCGAACTGCTGGCGCTGATGCAGCCCTGATCCGTAAAGCGGATCAGGCTGTGCTGATCATGCGGTAACGGATATCGTCCTCGGTCTCGATGACAAAGCCCAGATGCTGATAGAACCGGTAGGCGGGATTGATTTTTAATACGCTCAGGCGAACAGCCATATCGCGGCGGTGCGCTTCGCGCATGACCTCCGCCATGATGGCGGAACCGTATCCTCGCCGCTGCCAGGCCGGGTCGATCAGCAACATCTCAAGGTACAGGTGATCGGCTTTTGGTTTCAGACAGTACCCGCCAATGTCGACCTGACCGGCTTCTGCGGGTGACCCGGCGGGCGCGTCGATACTGGCAATAACAAAACCGGAGGCCGGCAGGTTGGCAAAAAAGCTGTGTTCCTGGAAAAGTTCATCCCAGCCCCAGGTTTGCGTGATGTACGATTGCATGCCGGTCTTGAAAATCTGGTATGCCCAGTCCATATCCCGCGGGCGGGCCTTGCGGAAGCTGATCGTGGCATGAGCGGGCCCGGCGGAAGTCATTAAGTCGGGTTCGATGACGTATCGCCATTGCCGATGGGAGTGGCCAGCCGGCGCTTCCAGCCCAGCTGTTTTTCGATGGCGCTGATCAGGGCGCCGGCCAGGTCTTTGCCGCAGACATCTTCCATGTCGTCCAGTGATGGCGAACTGCTCACCTCCAGTAGCAACGGACCTTTTCGGGCCCGGATAATATCAATGCCGGCTACCCGCAGGCCCATGCTTTTGGCCGCCTTGATGGCAATGCGCCGTTCCTCGCTGCTGATGCGTGCCGCTACGATACTGGTGCCATGCTGCTTGTTGCTGCGGAACTGCCCGGGCAGGGCCTGCCGCTCAACGGCACAAACCACCTTGTTGTCGACCACCAGCAGGCGCAGGGATTTGCCCTCGGCCTCTTTGACATACTCCTGCACCAGCAAATTGGCCTGCAGCGATTTGAAAGCGTTAATCAGGCTTTCCGCAGCGGTTTTGGATTCTGCCAGCACCACGCCGCGCCGCTGCGGACCTTCAAGGAGTTTGACGACCAGCGGCGCACCATTGACCATGTCAATCAGATCATCCGAATCCAGAGGGCTGTCGGCAAAGCCGGTAGTAGGAATCGGCAGCCCCTGCTGCAACAGGTGCTGCAACGAGTAGAGCTTGTCGCGCGAATGGCTGATAGCCGCAGCGCTGTTCAATGAATAGATCCCCAGGTTCTCGAACTGCCGCACCAGAGCACAGCCATAAAATGTGAGATCCGGCCTGATACGGGGAATGACAGCATCCAGGCCATTGAGCAGACGGCCGCCGCGATAGTGAATTTCCGGGTGTTCAGCATCCAGCTTGATGTAGCACTGGCGTACGTCATAAAAACGGATGCGGTGGCCACGCTCTTCACCAGCCTCCATGATGCGCTGGTTGCTGGGCAGCTCGGGGTTGCTGGCCAGCAGGCCTATACTCAGACCCGAGGTTTCCCGGGTGTGTTCCTTGTACAGGGCCTCGATCTGCTTGTGTTTGATGTCGCCGCCCAGAAAGCTCGCGGCGGGGTCTACCAGAACGCGCCCGTTCATGGCTTCACGGCCCAGCAGCATGCGATAACCCATGGAGTCGCGATTGGTCAGCGTCAGCTCAATGTCCCACTGCCGGTCACGATGTTGCAGGCTGGTGCGCACCACGTAACGTTTTTCGCCGATACCACTGGAACTTTTGATGACGCGCTTGTCGATGACTTCGGCTTCGCAACGAATGATGGTCCGCCGGTTGTTCTGCAGGGGGTGAACTTCGAAGCTGACCCATGAGCTGCCGGCGCGCAGAAACGACCGGATATTAAATGCATGTAATGAGGAAGTCTTGGCGCCTGAGTCGACACGCACCTTTACCGCCGGAATGCCCAGGGTAGGCAGGGCACACCATTCCTCGCTGCCCACAATGATCCTGTCGGCGCCTGGTGCCCCGCTATCAGGGTAGTTGTCCTGTGTGCTCATTCTTTACTCCCGGCCTGATGCAGGCAGTGGCGGATCAGTGCCTGGCTGGAGGCGTCCAGCGATTGTGCTGCAGCGTCATCACCCGTCAGCGCGGCAAATGCCGGCTTGCTCAATTGTTTGCCGATTTCAACACCCCATTGGTCAAATGCATTGATATTCCAGAGCACACTTTGCACAAAAACCTTATGTTCGTACAGGGCAATCAGGCTGCCCAGGTTGAATGCATTGAGTTCGTCCAGCAGCAGGGTGGTGCTGGGTCGGTTGCCGGGCACGGCTTTGTGCGCGGCCAGCGATTCCGCCCGGGCAATATCAACCCCTTCGGCGTGTAATTCGTCGAGCACCTGCTGTCGGGATTTTCCTGTCATCAGGGCCCGGCTTTGGCTGAAACAGTTGGCCAGCAGGTGCTGATGCTGCACCAGGTTGTCGGGTGCCGTGGGTCGTGCGACGGCGATAAAGTCCGCCGGAATCATGTCCGTGCCCTGATGCAGCAGTTGATGAAAAGAGTGTTGGCCATTGGTACCGGCGCTGCCCCAGATGACCGGGCCGGTAGCAAGTTCCGTGGTTTCACCGTCGCGACAGACCGACTTGCCCAGACTTTCCATTTCCAGTTGCTGCAAAAAGCCGGGCAACAGCTCCAGATCCTGGGCATAAGGCAGTACGGCGTGGCTGCCGGCATTCCAGAAGTTGCGATACCAGATGGTCAACAGCCCCATAAGAACCGGAACATTGGCGGCCAGTGGCGCGCTCGCAAAGTGCTGGTCCACCAGTGCCGCGCCGGCCAGCAGTTGACGGAAGGCTGGCATGCCAACGGCAAAAGCGATCGGCAGTCCGATGGCTGACCAAAGAGAGAAGCGGCCACCGACCCAGTCCCACATCGGAAATATCTGACTGTCCCGGATGCCAAATGCCAGCGCCGCCTCTTTGTTCGCGGTGACCGCTACAAAATGCTGATGCACCCGGGTCTCCGCCAGTGCCCTGTCGTCGGCCCGGGCAATAAACCAGCGGCGTGCCTGTTCAGCGTTCTGCATGGTTTCCAGCGTGGTAAAGGACTTTGAGGCCACCACAAACAGGGTGGTTTCCGGTCGCAGCATCTCCAGGCAGCTGTGCAGATGCGCCGGGTCGACATTGGAGACGAAGTGGCAGCGAACACTGCCCTGATGGTAGGCGCGCAACGCCCGGGTGGCCATGGCCGGACCCAGATCGGAACCGCCGATGCCAATGTTGACCACATCGCGGACAGCCTCGCCGGCATAGCCTTGCCAGGCACCCGTATGCACGGCACTGACCAGGGTTTCCATTTGTACCAGCGCCGCGTCGACCGCTGTCCTGATGCCGGGGTTGGCCACTACGTCCAGGCCTCGCAGGGCCATGTGCAGGGCAGGGCGCTGCTCGGTGTTGTTGACGAGCGTCCCGTTAAACAGATCGGCGATGGCCTGGGGAAGCGACTGGGCGTCAGCAAGTTCCGTTAACAGGCTCAGTGTTTCCGGCGTTGCCAGGTGCTTGGAAAAATCAGCCCGAATGTGGCCGCAGTCAAAGGTGAGTGCTGAACAGCGGTGCGGGTCGCGCGAAAACAGATCGGTGATGCGGGTGTCCGACGAGGATAACTGAACCTGATGAGCCTGGAGCTTACGCCATGCTGCCGTTTCGTGAGCCCTTGCCATCTTACTGTCTGCCATGATCGCGGGTAAATCAGTAAGTTATCTTATAATCCCCGGGTGTTCAATTGATCCTTGGGGCTGGTGGCGTGGATTTGCTAAAAAAATGTTGCCGAACGATTTGTTCACTGTTAGTATGCGCGGCCTGAAAGTGTTGACCAAATGTCTTCGGTTACACACTTCCTGAAGACGCCGACATAGCTCAGCTGTGGTAGAGCAACTGACTTGTAATCAGTAGGTCCCGGGTTCGACTCCTGGTGTCGGCACCACTTTTCCCGAGTGGCATTTCTGGCGGAACTCCTATGTCCCTGTTCAAACATCGCATGACAGTCCGCGATTACGAATGCGACATGCAGGGTGTGGTCAACAACGCCGTCTATCAGAATTACCTCGAACACGCCCGACACGAATTTCTCAAATCCCGTGGTCTCGATTTTGCCCGGCTCACGGCCGACGGCATTATTGTGGTTGTGGTGCGTGCGGAAATCGATTTTCTGCGCTCCCTGCGCAGTGGAGATGCCTTCGATGTCACGGTGGCGCCGGTAATGGACTCGAGAATCCGGCTGGCGTTTGACCAGGGCATTGTCCATGCCGACTCCGGTGAGCAGATGTTGCGCGCGCGGATCATTACCACGGCGGTCAATGCCCTGGGCAGGCCCTATTTGCCGGCTGCTCTGCAGGCTTTGCTGGACTGACCTGCAGCCGTCAGTCTCATCGCGCAATATATAAGCCCACATCGGCAATAATCCCGCCTTTGACAACAAAAATGTGAATTTGTTCATAATTACCAGTCTTAATGACGATAAGCATATTCCAATGTGTCCGCCACTGTGTTAAAAATGGCCGGTACTGTGATGTAACAAATTGTAATTGTTATGTCACACTTAAAATAAATGTCTACTACTCAGGGTGCTGTCAACGTATTTGAACCATATGGATATGGCGCAGACCTTGATAATCAAAGGTGAGTAACTGATGATAAAGAATACTAAATTAAGTCGGGCCATTCAGTTGGCCATGCTGTCAAGCGCCTATACTGTAGGGTTGGGCGCATTCTCCACAGCACAGGCACAGGATGCCGGGGCCCAGATAGAGGAGGTGGTTGTAACGGGTTCCCGTATTAGCAGCCCCAACCTGACTCTGTCCAGCCCGGTTGCTTCTGTGGATGCAGAAACAATCGAAATGCGTCAGGTCAACGTTGTTGAGGAATTCCTGCGAGAAATTCCAGGCGTTGTCCCCAGCATTGGTGCCGCGGTAAACAATGGTAACGGTGGTTCTACTTTCATCAACCTGCGTGGTCTGGGCAGCAACCGGAACATCGCACTGTTAAATGGTACACGCGTTGTCCCCGCCGACCTCCAGGGTCGTACCAAC
The DNA here is from genome assembly GCA_913058135.1 of uncultured Gammaproteobacteria bacterium. Taxonomy (GTDB): domain Bacteria; phylum Pseudomonadota; class Gammaproteobacteria; order Pseudomonadales; family Pseudohongiellaceae; genus Pseudohongiella. The sequence goes on along the minus strand of CAJXPR010000022.1, from coordinate 31,243 downwards.
CTGGACATCATTCCAGTTGCTCTGCTGGAGCGGGTTGACGTGCTTACTGGCGGCGCTGGTTCCACTTATGGTGCCGACGCTATTTCCGGTGTTATCAACTTCCGTACCCGTACCGATTTTGAAGGCCTGGATATCCGTGTTTCGCAAGCCGATACGTTTGAAGGTGGCGGTGAATCAAATCGTTTTGACCTGACTCTGGGTGGTAACTTCGATGACAACCGAGGCAATGCCGTTATAAGCCTGGGTTACACTGACCGCACGGCGCTGACGCAGGGCGAACGTGATTACAGCGTAGACAATATTTCCTCTATCAGCGGCAACGCGGGTGGTTCATCGACAACAATTCCCACTCGTTTCACGCTGCCGGGTGCAAGCACCGCTGACATCGCTGCAGTGGTCCCTGGCTATACTGGTGGCTTTTTGCAGTCGTCCCCGGATGGTTCAAGTCTCGAGCCGTATTACCAGGATTTCAACTTCAACCCTTTTAACCTGTTCCAGCTTCCACTTGAGCAGTACCGTGCATTCGGCAGCGCCAACTACCAACTGACAGATGAAGTTGAGTGGTATTCCGAAATGCTGTTCGTACAAAGCACCAACATCACCAATCTTGCGCCATCAGGCAGTTTCGGTTTTTCTGCAATGACGCCTCTGTCCAATCCTTTCATCGCAGATACGACCCGTAGTCAGTTGTGTGGTGCGTTTCAGATTAGCGCTGCAGAATGTGCCGCCGCTGCTGGCGCAACCGACCCGACTGATCCTGCTTACCAGGAAGTGAATGTCAACTACGCCCGTCGTTTCCTTGAGCTTGGTCCTCGTACCAATGAGCGCAAAACCACTGCCTGGCAGTTCAAGACAGGCGTTCGCGGCGATATTACTGACACCTTGTCATGGGACATGTTTTACGCCACCGGCCAGTCTGATCTGCGCCAGCAACAAGGTGGTAACGGTACCCGTTCCCGTCTGACCCAGGCGGTCCGGGCCACTAACCCGGACACCTGTCTGGATACCTCTGGCGGCTGTGTGCCCATTGACCTGTGGGGTCCGCTGGGCAGCATCACACCTGAAGTGGGTGAGTTTCTTGATGTGGGTAACGGTGGCTCGGAATTCACCGAACTGGAACAGTTCCAGGCCTTTGTCAGTGGTGACCTGCCATGGGCCCTGCCGACTGTTGATGCGGCTATTTCCGGCGTATTCGGTTACGAGTATCGTGAGTATGTTGCCGGCCTGACCAACGACCTGCTGACGCAGACGCCGGGTGAAGTTCTGGGTAACGGCGCTGCCGCTCCTAACACTTTCGGTACGTATGACGTATCCGAATTCTTCTTCGAAGCCAACGTTCCGGTCTTGCAGGGCATGACGCTGATCGAGGAATTAACCCTCCAGCTTGGTTTCCGCTCTTCTGATTACTCAACAACCGGTGTAGAAGACACCTGGAAGATCGGTGGCACCTGGTCGCCAACTGAGGACCTGCAGTTCCGTGGTAACTTCCAGCGAGTAACTCGTGCACCTAACATCAGTGAATTGTTCGACCCGGCCGTCACCGGCCTGGATAACTTCTCATCTGATCCATGTGCCGGCGCTGCACCTAACGGCAATCCGGACCTGCTCGCGGTGTGTCTGGCCCAGGGCGCCCCTTCTAACACTATCGGCGGTATCGTCGTCGACCCAGCGGGTCAGGTGAATGTTACCACCGGTGGCAACCCGAATCTGGAAGCGGAAGATGCGGAAACCTGGACTATCGGTGCAATCTGGCAGCCATCCGCGATCCCCGGTTTGTCATTGACGCTGGATTACTACAGCATCCTGGTTGAAGAGGCGATTACTGACCCCACTCCGGACGACGTATTCTCAGCCTGTTTCGGACCTAACTTTGCGACCGGTAACATCGCTATCTCGGGTGCTTCGGCTGCGGATCCGGCTTGTACGGGTATCCGTCGTAACCCTGAAACCGGCAACCTGTTCGGCAATGTGGCAACGACTGCCGGTCTGCCGCTGGTGTTAAGTAACCAGGGTACGCTGGAAACATCTGGTATCGATGCAACCGCCAGCTACACGTTTGATCTCGGCAATATTGGTGCACTTAGCTACAACGGCAGCATCAACTGGACTGATGAGTCTCTGTTCCAGGCCAGCCCTACTGGCCTGAACCGTGAGTGTACTGGTTTCTATAGTGGCAACTGTGCATCAATCCAGCCTGAGTTCATGGCGAATCAGCGAGCTACATTGCAGACCAATGTACTGGACCGCGATGTTGATGTGTCACTGTTGTGGAGATACCTGTCTGAGATGGAAGTTGAGCCGGGTTCTGGCACGTATCAGCCGCAGTTCAGATCAATGGACGCAGCCAACTACTTTGACCTGACAGTGCGCGGCAGCATCACTGAGGAGTTCGAAGTTACCCTGGGCATCCTGAACCTGGCGGATCGCGAGCCTGACGTAGTAGGGTCAAACATTGGCGCCACAGCGTACAATACTGGCAATATCTACCCGTCTACCTACGATCCATTGGGTCGTCGTTATTCCCTGACCCTGCGTTACAGCATGTAATGGGATCCGGCTGCGTTTAACTCAGCTCGAAGATAAAAAAAAGGCGAACTCCGGTTCGCCTTTTTTTTTGTTCCAGCGAGAACCAGTAGTGCCAGTTAGTAACTGCTGATTTACGATGCGCAGCTAAGCAGCCTCTCAACATAAGCGGGTACCACTTCGCTGGCCGGGCCACAGATGTGCTCGTCAAACGTGGCATTGGTGTTATCCAGGTTGAGTTCGACGGTATGGGCGCCATGCTCGCGTGCCAGTTCAAAAAACCCGGCAGCGGGGTAGACACTGCCCGAGGTACCGATGGCAATAAACAGGTCGCAGTTCTCCAGGGCTTTGGTGATTCTGGACATGGCCAACGGGATCTCGCCAAACCAGACGACATCAGGACGAAGGTTTCCCGGGACCCGGCAGCAGCGGCAGCAGGTATCCAGCGTCAGGTCTTCACGCAGATCGAAACTCAGCCCGCTCTGTTCACAACGCATCTTCAGCAGCTCACCGTGCATGTGCACCAGTGCCCGACTGCCGGCACGTTCGTGCAGATTGTCGATATTCTGGGTCACCAGCAGGAACTCATGCTCCGGCAGATCAACAATGCTGTGCTCCAGGCGGGCCAGCGCAGTATGGGCGGGGTTGGGGCGGATAGTGTCGCTGAGCAGCAGGCGGCGCCGGTCATTGTAAAATTGATGCACGGCTATCGGGTTGGCCGCAAAACCTTCGGGTGTGGCGACATCCTCAATACGGTGGTTCTCCCACAGGCCGTCGCTGGCTCTGAAGGTCTGTATACCGGACTCGGCGGAAATGCCGGCGCCGGTTAACACCACAATGCGTCTGGCGGCTACCATATCTGTGTGCTGCCCATCCTGTTGCCATGAATGCAGTTGCCATTATGGACCTTTAGACGGTCAGGCCTCAAGGCAGGGGATGAAGCTGAGCGGTGCTGGCGTTATACTATCGGCAATATTCAAGGAGCAAGTTTATGTCGATTCCCGCTGTGGGTAAGCCCGCGCCAGCATTCAAATTACAGAATCAGGACGCAGAGACCGTGTCGCTGGCCGATTTCAAGGGCAAGAAAAATGTGGTTTTGTATTTTTACCCCAAAGCCATGACCCCCGGCTGTACGGTGCAGGCCTGTGGTCTGCGTGACAGTGCCAAGGAGCTGACTGCACAGGACACAGTGGTTCTGGGTGTCAGCCCCGATCCGGTCAATCGCCTGCAGAAATTCATCGACAAGGAATCGCTGAACTTCACGCTACTGTCGGATGAAGGCCATGCCGTGGCCGACAAATACGGTGCCTGGGGTCCCAAAAAGTTCATGGGCCGTGAATATGACGGCATCCTGCGCCAGACCTACATAATCGACAAGGATGGCAAGCTGCGGCATGTCATGGACAAGGTCAAGACCAAGACTCACCATGACGATGTGCTGGGCTGGATCAGGGACAATCTGTGAAACTGAATTTCCGTCAGTATGGCGAGTCCGGTGAACCGCTGTTGATTCTGCATGGCCTGTTCGGCAGCCTGAGCAACTGGGCGTGGCACAGCCGCAAGCTTGCCGAACACTTCACCGTTTACGGCCTTGATCTGCGAAATCACGGTGGTTCGCCACATGACGACGCCATGTCGTATCCCCTGATGGCGCAAGACGTCGTCGACTTCATGGATGACCAGGGCATCGAATCGGCACATGTGCTCGGCCACTCGATGGGCGGCAAGGTCGCCATGCAGCTGGCCATGGATCATCCCGAGCGTATCAAGCGTCTGGTAATTGCCGACATTGCGCCGGTGCAGTACGGCGGCGAGCGTGGCGAGCACGACGAAATATTTGATGGCATGTGCGCACTGGATGTGGATGCGCTGACCAGCAGAACCGAAGCCGATAAACAATTGGCGGCCTGGGTTGACGATGAACTGGTGCGGCAGTTTCTGCTGAGTAATCTGGTGCGCGATGACGAAGGCGGTTACAGCTGGCGTATCAATCTGCCGGCGCTGCGTGACAGCTACCCGGCATTGCGCGACAAGCCTGCCGGCGACGGCGTGTTCGACCGGGAGGTGCTATTTATCCGTGGTGACCTGTCGGACTATATCAACGAATCGCACCGCGATGAGACGTTACGCCATTTCCCTCGGGCATCCATCAAGACCCTGATGCAGGCCGGCCACTGGCTGCACGCGGAAAAGCCTGAAACCTTCAACCGGCTGGTCTTCGATTTCCTGACTGACAATTCTTCTGATCTATCTTCTCAAAAACCACAGGCCGACTCATGACCGTTCTCAGCGTCAACGTTAACAAGATCGCCCTGCTGCGCAACTCGCGTGGTACCAACTATCCTGATCTGCTGCATTTTGTGCGCAAGATCATCGGCCATGGTATCAAGGGTATTACTGTGCACCCGCGACCGGACGAGCGACATATTACCCGGCAGGATGCGCGCGATATTGCGGCGCTGCTGAAGGAATATCCGGAGGTGGAGTTCAACGTGGAAGGTTATCCTTCCGCCGACTTCATGGCTCTGATTGATAAGCTCAGACCGGCCCAGTGCACGCTGGTGCCTGATGAACCGGGGCAGTTGACCTCCGATCACGGCTGGCAGATTGCGCAAAGCCGCAGCCTGCTGAATGAGGTGTTGCCGCAGCTGCGGCAGTGGGGCGTGCGCAGTAGCCTGTTCCTGGGCCCGGAGCCAGCGGCTGCCGACCTGGCCGCCGACGTGGGTGCCGATCGTGTCGAGCTGTACACCGAGCATTATGCGCGAACGTTTGACGCCGGCGATGGCCAAAAAACGCAGTCGGTTCTGGCAAGCTATTTTGACACCGCGGACCGGGCCGTGGCCTGTGGGCTGGGTGTCAACGCCGGCCATGACCTGAACCTGAACAATCTGGCCACCTTCCTGTCCGGCGGCCAGGTGCTGGAAGTCTCCATCGGCCATGCCCTGATTGTGGAATCGCTTGAACTGGGCATGGATGAGGTGCTGCGTCGCTACCAGGCGATCGTGACGGCCGCCCCGCGATCTGATGCGAGTGTCGCCAGCCGTGGCGCGTAGAAGCCCGGTTTTTTACGGCTACTGGATTATCGTAGCGGCTTTTGTCACGCAGTTTGTTGCAGTGGGGTTACAGAACTATATTATCGGTCCGTTCACCGTCCCGATGACGGACACCTTTGGCTGGACCCGCGCCGAGTTCACGTCGGCCCGCTCCATCGGCCAGATGGTGGCCGCTTTCACCGGTTTTTTTATCGGTGCGGGCGTCGACAAGTACGGTGGCCGTCCGTTTATTCTGGTCGGTGCGGTCATTCTCTCGATCGCCGTATTCTCGCTGGGCAGCGTGCAGAGCCTTACCCATTGGGTGCTGATCAATGGCATCATTCTGACCATTGGCGCTGCCATGATTGGCAACCTGGTGGTCAACGTGACACTGGGTAAGTGGTTTGTCGAGCGCCGGGGTCGGGCCGTCGCCCTCGCCGCCATGGGCGTATCGCTAAGCGGTGTATTGTTACCGGTGCTGACCACCTGGCTGGTTGACGTGTTTGGCTGGCGCCAGGCCTGGCATGTGCTGGGTATCGGAGCGGCGGTGCTGGTGCTCCCGGCCGCGCTGGTCATCCGCCGCAGCCCGGAGGACTATGCCATGAATCCAGACGGTCGCACTGCCGATGAAATGGCCTCGGAAATGGGCGACAAGGCGCGTCTGGATTTCGCCAGCTCGATGACCCGGCGTCAGGCCATGCGCACCGGGCGCTTTTATGCCCTGGTGGTGGCATTTGGTCTGTTCCAGATTTCCATCACGGTGATGCTGCTGCAGACCGTCCCGTTCATGACGGATGCCGGATATTCCAGGGTTGTTGCCGCCTCCATGATTTCGCTGAGCTCCATTCCCTCCTTTATCAGCAAACCATTCTGGGGCATATTCATTGACCGTTACAGCGCCAAACCTCTGGCAGCCATTGGCGCTGGTATCACCGGTTTTGCGCTGATCATCATTGTCCTGGCGGTGCAGGCGCAGAATGATTTTCTGGTGTACGCCGCCTTTCTGATCATGGGTATTGGCTGGGGCGGATTGATTCCGTTGCAGGAAGTTATCTGGGCGACGTTCTTTGGCCGGCGCTACCTGGGCTCGGTGCGTGCCACTGCCATGCCGTTCACCTTTGCGATGACAGCGCTGGGGCCGGTGATGGCAGCAGCCTACTACGACCGATTCGGTAACTATGACAACGCGTTTTTGTTGATGGCATTCTGCAATCTGGGAGCTGCGGTCATGCTGATGCTGATTTCCGATCAGCGTCCGGCGGTCGAGGTCAGTCCATTGCCCTGAGCAGATCCTGCAGAACCGGCCAGACGATGTCCACGATCATTGGCTGCGCCTCGGCGGTCGGATGAATACCGTCGTCCTGCATCAGGGCCGGTTGTTCGGCGATGCCATCAAGCAGAAACGGGATCAGTACCAGGTCGTATTGATTCGCCAGCTCTTCATACTGGGCGTAGAAGGGCCCTGTGTAGCGGGGCCCGTAGTTAGGCGGAATCTGGATGCCTGCCAGAATCACCTCGGCACCGGTCTGCTGGCTCATCTGTATCATGAGCTCCAGGTTCTGCCGGATGCTGGTCACCGGCAGACCGCGCAGACCATCATTGCCGCCCAGTTCCAGGATCACGATGTCCGGCTGATGGGCTTCCAGCATGGCCGGCAGCCGGGCCAGGCCGCCGGCGGTGGTTTCGCCGCTGACACTGCCATTGACGACCTGCATGGAAAGATCCTGCTCGTCCAGGCGCTGCTGCAACAGCGCCACCCAGCCGTCCTGCTGGTCCATGCGATAGGCAGCGCTCAGGCTGTCACCGAATACCAGTAGCACACCGTCGTCTTCTTCGGCGCTGCCCACGGTGGCAACACTGACCAGCAGGCACAGCAGGATGCTGCGCAGACTGCCAGTGACGCGAAAGCTCTGGATCGGTGCCAGCAATATATATGTGAGCGCGTTAAAGACCATAAATCGGTACAATCTGTATTTTGTGCCGCTAGCGGCGCTATCTACCTCGCTAGCGGCACAATGGTGGTTTACGGCGACAGGCGGTCTTCGCCCGGCGCCAATACAGGGTAAAGTACTGTTTATACGCCGCGGATTCAATCCCGGTCCAATGCCACCAGCGTGTCACGGCCGTACAATGAACCGTTTCACTGCGCCACGGCGTATCACTTGTCAGCATTAACCACGAGGCGGTAGCCAGTATGACAGCAATGATTGAAGCCCGACATCTGACCAAACAGGTGGCAACCAGCGAAGGCCAGCTGATCATTCTCAATGATATTTCGCTGCGTATCGAGGCCGCCGAAGCGGTGGCCATCGTCGGTGTGTCCGGCTCCGGTAAATCCACGCTGCTTGGGCTGATGGCGGGACTGGACAGCGCCAGTGCCGGCGACATGTTTCTCGACGGCCAGAACCTCAGCACCATGGATGAGGAAGAAAGAGCACAGTTGCGTGGCCGCTCCGTAGGCTTTGTGTTTCAGTCCTTTCAATTGCTGCCCAGCCTGACCGCGCTGGAAAACGTCATGCTGCCGATTGAACTGAAGAATGACAAAGACGCCCGCCGCAAGGCCGCCTCGCTGTTGCAGCGGGTCGGGCTGGAGTCGCGTTTGCAACACTACCCCAATCAGCTGTCCGGTGGCGAGCAACAGCGTGTTGCCATTGCCCGCGCCTTTGCCTCGGAAGCCAAAATCCTGTTCGCCGACGAACCAACGGGCAACCTGGATGCCGCCACGGGTGCCAAGGTCATTGATCTGCTGTTCTCCCTGAACGCAGAGTTCGGCACCACGCTGGTGCTGGTCACCCATGATGACAGGCTCGCCCAGCGTTGCGGTCGCCTGGTGCGGCTGGTTGCCGGCGAGATTACCGAAGACAGTGCAGTGGAGACCAGTGGGGTTGAGAATGGCACCGCGGGAGAAGCTTCGACTGCCGGAGACGCCGCCCATGTCTGATTACTCGCCAGCGACCACGGCATCGCCGGTCACCTTGATGCGAGTAGCGTTGCGGCTATTGTGGCGTGACTGGCGCGGCGGAGAGCTGCGGCTGCTGTTGCTGGCCATGGTCATGGCGGTGACCTCGGTCAGTGGCATCGCGCTGTTCACCGATCGTCTGGAGCGCGCCCTGTTGCAGGAATCGGCCACCATGCTGGCCGCAGACCGGGTGCTCAGCGGACGCCAGATGCCGCCCCGCGAATGGCTGGACGAGGCCACGCAGCGTGGACTGATGACTGCCGAAGTACAGGCGTTCGCCTCCATGGTGTTTTCCGATCAGGCCAATCTGCTGGTAGCGGCCAAGGCGGTCAGCGAAGCCTACCCGCTGCGTGGTGAGCTGCGGGTCGCCGATCAGCCATTTGGTGCCGCCTATGCGGACAACGCCGGCCCGGCCCGCGGTGAAGTGTGGGTCGAGTCACGGGTATTGCCCAGCCTGGGTCTTGAGATGGGCGATACGCTGTATCTGGGGGACGGCGAATTTGTGGTCAGCCGGGTTCTCGTGCAGGAACCGGACCGGCAGCAGGGCGGCATGATGGACAACGCCGGTCCCCGGGTATTGATGAACCTGGATGATGTGCCATCGACCAATGTTATTCAGCCCGGCAGCCGGGTGACCTACCGTTATCTGTTTGCCGGTGAGCTGGCCGAGCTGGACGTTTATGCCGACTGGGTGCGGGAGCAGTCAGCCGGTGATTTCCGGTTGCGCGACGTGCGCGATGAGAGCCAGGAGGTCAGCGACGCACTGGCGCGCGGCGAAAGTTTCCTGTTGCTGGGCAGCCTGTTCGCGGTGCTGCTGGCCGGAATCGCCATTGCTTTGACGGCACGGCGCTATAGTGAGCGGCATTTTGATTATGCGGCCATTCTCAAGACGCTGGGCTGCACGTCCAACCAGATCTCGGCCATCTACTTTGGCATTCTGCTGTCGCTGCTGCTGATTGCTGTGGTGGTGGGCTCTGTGCTGGGCTGGCTGGTGCATGAAGGTATACTGTTGCTGCTGCAGTCAGTGATCCCGATTGCCCTGCCGGAGGCATCGTTCACGCCCTTCTGGCTGGGCGCGCTGACCGCATTTATCTGCCTGTTTGCATTTGCCATGCCACCGCTGCTGGCGCTGAAACATACCTCGCCTCTGCGAGTATTGCGCAAAGACCTGGCCGACGCACCCTTAAGTACCTCACTGCCCTACATTTTCGGCATTGCCGGCGCGCTGGTGCTGATTCTCTGGTACAGCCAGGATGTGCTGATCAGCATTATTCTGGTCGGCTCGGTAGCGGGCGTCGCACTTGTGCTAAGCGCCATGTCATACCTTTTGTTGCGCACCGGTTCCGCAGCGGGCATGCGCGCGGGCAGTGCCTGGATGCTGGCCATGTCGGCAGTGCGTCGCCGACGCCGGCAAAGCGTGCTGCAGGTGCTGGTGTTTTCGCTGACCATCATGTCGCTGCTGACGCTGGCGCTGCTGCGCACGGATCTGATCAACGACTGGCAGGCGCAGTTGCCGGAGGATACCCCCAATCACTTCATGATGAATATCAGCAGCAACCAGATTGCCGGCATGCAGTCTTTTCTGCAGGAAAACGAAGTCGACACCAACCCCTTCTATCCCATGGTGGCGGCGGGACTGCTGACGGTTAACGGCGCACCGGCCCCGCATCCCTGGGACAATGATGACGATGCATCGGGCCGGACAACCATGACCGAACGTGCAGGTGCGGAGCAGCCTGACGACGCAGCCTCCGGTTCGGACACTGGCGAGTCAGAGCGACCGCAACGCGTGGAGAATCGTCAGGTGACCTGGACCGCACAGTTGCCTCCGGACAACGAGGTGGTGGCGGGCAACTGGTGGGGCGAGGACAATCGCCCGGGCCTGGTGTCGGTGGAGCGGGATTATGCTGAGCGTATTGGCGTCACCCTGGGCGATGAACTGGTGTTTCGCGTTAATGAGCAGGAAATTACCGCGGTAGTCGACAATATGCGGACCGTGCGCTGGGACAATATGCAGCCCAACTTCTTTTTTATCTTCTCGCCGGGCACACTGGATCATCTGGGCGCCACCTACCTGTCCACACTGCTGCTGCAGGGTGAGGAAAAATTGCTGCTCAACGACCTTTTGCGTCAGTTCCCGACCATTGTGGTGCTGGAAGTGGATGCCCTGATCGAACAGATTCAGAGTATCATTGCCCAGGTCAGCTCAGCGATTGAACTGATCGCGGCATTGGTGCTGGTTGCCGGCGCCCTGGTGCTGTTGTCCTGTGTTAACGCCACACTCGATGAGCGCTTTCGGGAAAACGCCATTCTGCGCACCCTGGGTGCCGGGCGCAAACTGATCATGACGTCGCTGTTAATCGAATTTGCCTTTATCGGTTTGCTGGCCGGTGTTATCGCAACACTCGGCGCCGAGCTCAGCCTGTACTATTTGCAGTCCGAAGTATTCCAGCAGACTTTCTCGCTGCACTATTGGGTCTGGATTGCCGGTCCATTGGCAGGTACAGTGATTATCGCAGCGCTTGGCTTTGCGGCGACACGCAAGGTGGTCAGCAGCAGTCCGCTGTCGGTACTCAGGCAATTGTCAGCATGACCCAAAAGGAGTCAGAAATGAATTTTCAACACAAGGGCAAAGCAGGACTGGCACTGCGCCGACTCCTGGCATCCGTGGCATCTACGGCAGCAGTGCTGCTGCTGGCTGGCGTCCTGGCGTCCCCGGCGCTGGCACAGAGCTGGCTGATGAATCCGCCTGAAGAACTGAGTCGTGAGTGCGTTTACGGTGACTGCGAGAACGGCTTTGGCATCCTGGAGGTGCGCACGGAGCTGGGCACCAATCGTTATGAGGGGACCTTTCAGGATGGCGAATTCCACGGGCATGGCCGCTACGAAATCATGGTCAGTCGCAGTGAACAGGCCTACTACGAAGGTGATTGGGTCATGGGCGTGCGTGAAGGGCGAGGCACATACTGGAACGGTATTTCCAATCTGTATATCGGCCAGTGGCGCAACGATCTGCGTCACGGGCAGGGCGCCTATTTTTTTGGTGTGCAGGACTGGACACCCAACAAACATTCCGAACAGTGGTTGCAGAACAACGTTGAAAATTACACCGGCGAATTTGTCGATGACCTCTATCAGGGCTACGGTACCTATCGGTGGCCTGACGGCGAGCGTTATGAAGGCGAGTTTTACGCCAATGAAAAGCACGGCAACGGCACGTTCTATTATTCCACCGGAACCCGCCGGGAACAGTATTGGCAGTATGGTCGTTTCATTCGTTGAGTGTGTTGCCTGCTATCATTGTCTTTCACTAAAAGAGCGCAGTTCATGGATTTGCAGTCGATTCGCCGCGAGTATCTTACCGGCAGTTTAACGCGCGAGCAGCTGGACCCGTCGCCGGTTGCACAGTTTGCGCTGTGGCTGGACCAGGCCATCAGGATGGAGCTGGTCGACCCCACGGCGATGGTATTGGCGACCGTCAATGCAGAAGGGCAGCCCAGCCAGCGTGTGGTGCTGCTCAAGGGCTTTGATGAGCACGGCTTTGTGTTCTATACCAATTATGACAGTCGCAAGTCGCAGGACATTGGCGCCAACGCCCGGGTCAGTCTGCATTTCCCCTGGTATCCTATTGAGCGTCAGGTGCTGGTATGTGGCGTGGCAGAAAAAGTCAGCGCCGAGCAGTCGAAAACCTACTTCAACAGCCGCCCCCGCGAAAGCCAGTTGGGGGCCTGGGCCTCACCTCAGAGCCGGGTGCTGGCATCGCGCGAGGAGATAGTGGCCAGGTTCAATTCGGTTTCTGACAAATTTGCCGACCAGGAGATACCACTGCCCGAGTTCTGGGGCGGGTTCCGGGTCCGGCCGTCACGCGTTGAGTTCTGGCAGGGCGGTGCCAATCGTTTGCATGATCGTTTTCAGTACGCACTACAGTCGTCAGGGCACTGGCAGATCGACCGACTGGCGCCCTGATCTACCGCCGGTGAAACCTTGGCAGACAGAGCGCCGTCAGCCCTGCCACGCGGCCAGCTTTTTCGGCACCAGCAGATTTTTCAGTCGCGCATACTGCGGCAGACCATTGCGATAGGGCGGGTAGTCTTCGCCATGAATCAGCGGTGAAAAATACGTTCTCGCTTTTGCTGTGATGCCAAAACCATCTTCAGTGATAAAATCACGTGGCATCGGCTTTTCGACGTTGGCAACATCGGCCAGGGATGCCTCGCCAATTGTCCAGCGATAGGTCTTTCCCGGCTTGCGGACAATGGTGGGCATGACTGCGTTTTTCCCGGCCAGGGCAAAATCCACTGCCGCCTTGCCCATGGCATAAGCCTGGTCAACATCAGTTGCTGACGCAATGTGACGGGCCGAGCGTTGCAGGTAGTCAGCAACCGCCCAATGGTACTTGTATCCCAGTTCCTGCTTGATCAGGTTGGCCAGGAAGGGTGCCACGCCGCCCAGTTGAGTGTGGCCAAATGCATCCTTTCCGCCCGCGTCCGCCAGAAACTGGCCATTTTTGTAATGTGCACCTTCCGACACCACGATGGCGCAATAACCGAAGCGCTTGACGCAGGCTTTGACCTTGCCCATGAACGCCGTTTTGTTGAAGGCTATTTCCGGGAAAATGATAATGTGAGGTGCATCGCCTTCCTGTTCGGCAGCCAGGCCCGCGGCACCGGCAATCCAGCCGGCATGACGGCCCATGACTTCCATGACAAAGACTTTGGTCGAGCTTTCACACATCGAGGCGACATCCAGTCCCGCTTCACGTATCGATACGGCGACGTACTTGGCGACCGAGCCAAAGCCCGGGCAGTTGTCGGTGATGGGCAAGTCGTTATCGACGGTTTTGGGAATGCCGATACAGGTGATCGGAAAACCTTCTTTCTGGCTCAGCATGGAGACCTTGTTGGCCGTGTCCTGCGAGTCTCCCCCGCCGTTGTAGAGAAAGTAACGGATGTTATGGGCCCGAAATACATCCATCAGGCGCTGGTATTCTGCGCGATTGTCATCCAGGCTTTTCAGTTTGTAGCGGCACGAACCAAACGCGCCTGCCGGCGTATGACGCAGCGCCGCGATTGTCGCCGCAGTTTCCTTGCTGGTGTCAATCAGGTCCTCGGTTAACGCTCCGATGATGCCGTTTTTGCCGGCATAAACCTTGCCAATCTCTGATTTGTGTTGTCGTGCGGTCTCGATCACTCCGCAGGCGCTGGCGTTGATGACTGCGGTGACGCCCCCGGACTGGGCGTAGAAAAGATTAGCTTTTGCCATGTGTTTGCTGCCTGCGTGGTAAATGTCTGAGTGCTCTCTGCGCTGCCAATCCGGTATCGGGGACCGGTCCCTGGCCCTCGCAGGTAGTGCAATGTGGGCTGTGTCGGGCATAATGTTACAAAGTGCCTGCAGGCTTGGCAATCAGAGACGCTAAATTGCGGTGGCCGGCCGACCATTACACTACACAGGATGCACAATGAAACGACTCATTATCGGGATGTCCGGCGCCAGCGGGCTGATATACGGCATACGCATGCTGGAGGTGCTGAAGGCGGCCCCTGACATTGAAACCCACCTGGTATTGACGGGCGCGGCGCGCCTTAATATCAGCCTGGAGACTGACTGGCAGGCTGACTCGGTCATGGCGATGGCCGACGAAGTGCATTCAGTCAAAGACCTGGCCGCCAGCATCGCCAGTGGCTCCTTCCGCACCGATGGCATGATTGTCGCGCCCTGTTCCATGAAAACCCTGTCCGCGATCGTGCATTCCTACGCCGACAACCTGCTGACCCGCGCGGCGGATGTGGTGCTCAAGGAGCGGCGCCGGCTGGTGTTGATGCCCCGTGAAACACCGCTGCATGCCGGACATTGTGAACTGCTGCTGAAGGCCTGCCAGCTGGGCGCCATCGTGGCGCCGCCGATGCCGGCCCTGTACACCAGGCCGCAAACGGTTGATGACATCATCAATCACAGTGTCGGGCGGGCGCTGGACCTGTTCGATATCGAGTCGGGACTGGTCAAGCGCTGGCAGGGAGCCGCCAGCGGCGCGGTTTAACGATAGCGCAGGCTGGCCCGTACCAGCGTGGCAACAACCGCTTCGTTGAGGCCAGCAGCGCGGTGCGTGCCGGGCGGGGAGCCGTAATCCCGGTACCGCTCCAGGTTGATCCGGATACTGGCTGCCGCTTCCGCCTCGCGGGTGTCCGGAGCTGCGGCAGGCTCGGCAAACAGCGCCGCCAGCGCCCGCAGTTGCATGAATTCCGCGTCCAGCTCCAGAGCCTTGATGCGTTGTCGCAGTGCCTCCTGCTCGCTGGCGGGAATGCCGGTCGCCTCAGCCGGGTGCGCTTTGAGCCAGCGCCGGCTATGGCGCAGCGGCGTCACCAGATGCATTCGCCATGGTTCGGAGAATGCCATGGCCCGGGCCAGCTGCGACTCGCTCAGTTCGCCGAAAAAACAACCATGCCAGCAGCAGGTCAGCAGTAAAACTACATCCATGTCGTATTCGTCCTGCAGATGCAGGCAGATCGGCTGGATGCCGGCCTCAGCGTAGACAGCGCGCGCGAAATGCAACAGGTTGGATGAATGCTCAGAATCAGTCTGGGTCATGGTGATTCGCCATATTTTTGTGTTTGCCGGGCACAGATTTGCTACAGTTCACAGGCTAAACAGCTTACAGGAAGTAATATGCACATTCATATCCTTGGTATTTGCGGCACCTTCATGGGCAGCCTGGCGGTACTGGCTAAGGAGCTCGGGCACACGGTCAGCGGTTCCGACGCCAATGTTTACCCGCCCATGAGCACGCAGCTGGAGGAGCAGGGCATCCAGCTCTGCGAAGGGTTTGATCCTGGGCACCTGCAGCCACACCCGGATCTGGTAGTGGTAGGCAACGCCATGTCCCGAGGCAACCCGGCGGTGGAATATGTGCTCAATCAGGGCTTGCCGTATTGCTCCGGACCGGAATGGCTGTCGCGGTTTGTCCTGCAGGGCAGGTGGGTGCTGGCGGTCGCCGGTACCCATGGCAAAACCACGACCAGTGCCATGTTGGCGTGGATCCTGGAATATGCCGGCATGAACCCCGGTTACCTGATTGGTGGTGTACTGAAAAACTTTCCGGTATCGGCCCGGCTCGGCGGTAGCGACTTTTTTGTTGTGGAAGCCGATGAATATGACAGCGCCTTTTTTGACAAACGCTCCAAGTTTGTCCACTACCGGCCGCGAACGCTGATCCTGAATAATCTGGAGTACGACCACGCGGATATTTTCCCGGATCTGGCATCCATACAACGGCAGTTTCATCACCTGATCAGGATCGTCCCGGGTGAAGGGTTGATCATCCGGCCGCGCTTTGACGAGGCGCTGGCCCAGGTGCTGGAGCAGGGCTGCTGGACGCCGACCCAGAGTTTTGCCCTGCTTGATGATGCCCGTGACGATGCGCGGCCGGAACCCAGTGGCTGGGGCGTGCGCCTGTTGCAGGCCGATGGCGGCGTGTGTGACATCAGTAAAACCAGCCATCAGGGTAAAACGGTGAGTGCCAGGCTGGCATGGTCTCTGAGTGGCCGCCATAATGTCTGCAATGCAGTGGCAGCGATCGCCGCCGCCCACCACGTCGGCGTCGACCTGCAGGTGGCCTGCGAGGCGCTGGGCAAGTTTGCCAGTGTCAAACGGCGCATGGAGTTGCTGGGGGAAGTCAGAGGCATCCGCGTGTATGACGATTTTGCCCATCATCCCACGGCCATCGAGACTACCCTGGACGGCATCCGTCAGCGCCTCAATGACATTCCCGGCAGCCGGCTGATTGCGGTGATTGAACCACGTTCGGCTACGATGAAAATGGGTGTACACCAAAGCTGTCTGGCGGCTTCCTGCCGCGCAGCTGATCTGTGTTTGTGGATGTCCGGCGCCGGCAACGGTCTGGATATTGACGGGATCATCGCGGAAAGTCCGGTGCCGGCACTGAATTTCAACAGTGTAGATGACATCGTCGCCTATCTCAGCCGACACTGCCGTGCCGGGGACCATATCGTGATTATGAGCAATGGTGGCTTTGGCGGCATCCATGGCAAGTTGCTGGCGGCACTGGCCTGAATTGAGGAGCAGACATGACGACCACGCTCAAGGAGCCAGAACTGATACCGCTGTTCCCGCTTCGTTCGGTACTTTTTCCGGGAGGGCGGCTGCCGCTGCAGATCTTCGAACAGCGGTACATTGACCTGGTCAGTCACTGCATGAAAACCGATACCGGCTTTGGGATCTGCCTGATCAGCGAGGGCGCTGAGATCGCCCGTCCGGGCGTTCGTCAACAGGTGGAGCGGGTGGGCATGTACGCCCGCATCGTGGACTGGGACCAGCTGCCCAGCGGTTTGCTGGGCATTACGGTCGAGGGGCAGCACAAATTTACGGTACAGGACTGCTGGGCACGCGACGACAGGCTGTTGATGGCGACAGTGCAATTTGCCCAAGAGGACTTTCTAGGGCAACCGCCCCTGCCTCTGACCGATGAACATCAGACGCTGGTGGATCTGCTGCGGGACCTGGCAGCCCATCCCCTGATCGAGAGTCTGGACCTGGCCATTGATTTTGATGACCTGCGGCAGCTGGCATGGCGCCTGAGCGAGTTGCTGCCGGTGCCCATGCGCCAGAAACAGCAGCTGTTGACGCTGGATGACACCGAGGAGCGGGTTCGGGAGATCGAGAACCTGGTCGCCTCTGTGATGCATCAGGGCTGAGCCGTCAGCTTTCTCAAGGGCAGGTTCCCAGGCGCAGCCTAGCGGGGCAGCAGCTCGACGACACGGCTGAAATCAACCAGTATCAACAATTGCTCATCCTCGTTGTACACGCCCTGGATAAAACGGGCCCCGGTTTCATCCCCGGTGGCTGGTGGTGTTTCAATTTCCTGGGCATTCAGATCCACAATGGCCGAGACTTTATCAACCACAATCCCGAGGGCAAAATCCTCGATCTCCACCACGATGATGCGGGACTGTTCCGAGACAGCCTGATTCGGCAAACCGAATACGCCCCGGCCGTTGATGACCGTGACCACATTGCCGCGCAGGTTGATGATGCCCAGAATGAACGATGGGGCGCCTGGTACCGGGGTGACTTCCGTGTAGCGCAGCACTTCGTTCACACGGGCGGCATTGATGGCATAGGTTTCCCCACCCAGGGTAAAGCTGACGTGTTTGATCAGATGCGCGGACATGTCTTCCGCGCCAGCGTGGTGGTTGTGCTCTGCAACGAGTGCATTGGTCATAACGTGGTTTCCTGCCTTGCATGCCTGCCTGGTTATTGCCGCTTAAACCCGATATTGCTGGTCTGTATGCTCTAGCGGCAGGTTTGGACAAAAATTGAGGGTGACTTCATCGGGAGTACACTGGCCAACGTTTCGGGCTTCCCGCATAATACGGGGGTAACGAACCGAGCAAATTTGCAATTACAGGAGGTAGGGTGATGTCGGAAGTATGGTCAAACCCCGGGACCTGGACTCATGAGCAGTGGCTGGTGGCGAGCATCCTCGGCTTCATTGTGCTGGCGGTGGTGGTTGTCGCTATTCGGCTGGCCAAAATTCTGCGTAGTGTTAACACCAAGCGAGAGCTGCCCAACCTGCGTCCCGGCAGACGTCCCCGACGGTAGGTTATTGCCGGCACTATAACAGTACGATATCCAGAATTGCCGCGGCAGCTGCCAGGCATACCACGATTCCGCCGAGCCAGCCGAGCAGAGCCAGAATCCGGAACGGTTTGTCGTTCTCCGGGTACAAACCGGATTTTTCGTATTCGCGCTCTTCCGCGCCCGATGTCGGCTTTGATGGGTTGGTATCACTCATGACAAACTCCTCCCGCCTGATGCATTGGATTAACAAATCTGGTGCGAGCAGACCGCCCCGCGGCTGGCTTGCGTTGCTGTGTCTGGTCCTGATGCCCGCAGACGCTATCGTGATCAGACATGATACCGGATACACGCGCTACATCGCCAGCGAAGCCGATTACCCGGGCGTATTTCCACTGTCCAGACAGGGGCAGCGCACCGTCTGCGTGGCGACCCTGATAGCGCCGCAATGGGCGCTGACGGCAGCGCACTGTGTGGCGGAAACCCCGATACTGGCCGCGCTGGCTGACGGTGCTGTCTACCCGGTTGAAATCGGCCGGCAGACCCATGCCATTGACGCCGTGCACCAACACCCGGGCTGGTCGGGCGGGGCGAACGCACAGTTGCTGCCGCAACAGACAGATCTGGCACTGTTGCACCTGGCGAAACCGGCCAGCGCCTCAGCCGTCATGGAGCTGTATCGCGGTGACCAGGAGCTTGCGCAGACCATGACGTTCCTGGGTTGGGGGTTTACCGGTATCGGCACCACCGGGACCGCTGTCAGTGACGGACGCCTGCGCTTTGCTCACAATACCGTGGTCAGCGCCGACGAGCGCTTACGCTTCCATTTTGACGACCCGCGAGACAAAGCAGCGCTGGCGCTGGAATTTGAAGGTATTCCCGGTCTGGGCGACAGTGGTGGTCCTGCCCTGATTCGGGCAAACGACACCCTGCAACTGGCGGGCATTGCGGTCGGTGAACTGGCCAATGACGCAGGCAGCGCCGGCCGTTACGGTGCCGTGGTCGTGTACGAGCGTGTCAGTCGGCATCTGCACTGGATCGAATCGCTGGTCAGCAGGGAAATGCCGGGTGCTGAAAGCGGTGATTTGACCGGAAATTGAGCGATTTAGCGCATCACATCGTATACGGCAGATGTATATTCGTACAATTTTGATACTATCCTGTTAATAACCCTGTAGTAGCAATCCACAAGACAACTTCAAAGGCAATTTTATGGCAATTCAGGTCGGCGATACCATACCAGCAGCGACATTCAAGATCATGGGCAAAGAGGGGCCGGAGAATATCACCACTGACGATATTTTTACCGGCAAGAAAGTCGTGCTGTTTGCGGTGCCGGGCGCCTTTACGCCGGGCTGTTCCGTGACCCATCTGCCCGGATTTGTCGTGAACGCGGACAAGATCAAGGCCAAAGGTGTGGACACCATTGCCTGCATGGCGGTCAACGATGCATTTGTGATGTCTGCCTGGGGCAAGGCACAGAACGCCGACGAGCTGCTGATGCTGGCTGACGGCAACGCCGAGTTCGCCGAGGCGCTGGGCCTGACCATGGACGCCAGCGGGTTTGGCATGGGCAAGCGCAGCAGGCGCTTTGCGATGATCGTTGACAATGGCAAGGTCAGTTACCTGGGCGTGGAACCGGCCGGCGGCATCGGGGTCAGCTCGGCTGACAATATTCTCGAGCAGCTGTAAGGCGACAGCCCAGTAGGAGAAGCCAGATGCTGAAGACCGAATACATCGAATATCTGGATGGCGATACGGTGCTCGAAGCCTATATCGCCTACGACGAAGATGCCACCGAGAAAAAACCCTGCGTACTCATCGGCCATGACTGGTCCGGTCGACGCGAATATGCCTGTGCGGCAGCCGAACGCATGGCTGATCTGGGTTACGTCGGATTTGCTGCTGACGTTTACGGTAAAGGTGTATTCGGCAAGGATGGTGACGCCGAAGGCAACGCCGCACTGATGATGCCTTTCGTAAACGACCGTAATTTATTGCGGCGCCGGATGCAGGCAGCACTGGTGGCGGCACGCACGCTGTCTCAGGTGGATGACAGCAATATCGGAGCGATCGGTTATTGTTTTGGTGGTATGGCCGTGCTGGAACTGGCCAGATCCGGTGCTGACGTTAAAGGCGTAGCCAGTGTTCATGGTCTGCTGGGGCAGGGAGATGCGCCCAGTCACGATATTCAGGCCAGTGTTCTTTGTCTGCACGGCCATGAAGACCCGATGGTGCCGCCCGAACAGGTGCTGGCGTTTGAAACCGAAATGACGGCGGCGCAGGTCGACTGGCAAGTCCATGTGTACGGAAGAACCATGCACGCCTTCACCAATCCGGCCGCCAACAACCCGGATTTTGGTACTTTGTACAGTCAGACTGCCAACATCAGGGCGGAGCAGGCACTGGCAAACTTTTTCCGGGAACTGTTCGAAGACACACCACCACTGGATGTTGCCCCCTGATGAGCAAGCCTTCGCGCTGTCCCAACTGTGAAGACAACTGCCAGTATCTCGGTGAACTTTGCGAGCTGCGGCAGAAAATTGATGAACTCAGTGAGCAGGTGCTCACCGATGCCCTGACCGGACTGTACAACTACCGGCACCTGCTCTGGGCCATGCATCAGGAGATGGAGCGGGTGCATCGCAGCGGTGGTGCATTTTCGCTGATCGTGCTGGATTTTGACGACTTCAAGGCAATCAATGACCAGTACGGGCATGAGTTTGGCAACCAGGTATTAAAGACAGCCGGCACCTTCTTCCAGCGTTCCTTGCGCAAACTCGATATACCGTGCCGCTTCGGAGGTGAGGAGTTTGTTGTGGTGCTGCCTTCCACCGAGCTGCGTGACGCTGTCCTGCTGGCAGAGCGCATTCGTGAAGGGGTCACACGAATACAGCTGCAGGCCAATGGCCGGCAAGTGCCGCTGTCGGTCAGCATGGGCGTAGATGTGTATCGCGCAAGCGACCGCATCCCTCCGGAAGTATTCCTGGACAGGGCCGATCAGTATCTGTTGCAGGCAAAGCAGGCAGGCAAAAATCGCGTGCATTATCCGCGCATGGCAGATACGGCAAACGGTATGTCATCGGACGAGCGCAGCGCCCTGATGGATGGTTTTGATCAGGATCGTAGCCCCTAGTCGGAACACACAGTCCGAAGTACGCAGCCTGAAGCCTGCTCATTCCTCAGTCGTGGTCTTCCAGTGCGTGAATCTGTTTTGCCAGATGGTGCAGGATGGCCGCCGTGGCTCCCCATATACGGTAGCCGTCAAAATGCGTTTCCATAAACCGGCGTTCGCGGTTCTGAAATTCCATGCTGGCTACGCGGTAGTTCTTCGGATTCAGCAGAAACGCAGTCGGCACATAAAAAATTTCCGCCACTTCCACAGGACATGCCTGCAGCTGCACTTCGGCCTTGACCAGGCCTACAACCGGCGTGACGTGAAATGCCGATGGCATGATCAGTGCCGGCAATGTGCCGATGACCTGAACCGCATGTGAGGGCAGGCAGGTTTCCTCTTCGGCTTCTCTTAAGGCGGCGCGGATGATATCGGCATCCTGGGGTTCGGCGCTGCCGCCAGGCAGGCTTACCTGTCCGGCATGACTGCGCAGATGCTTGGTGCGCAAGGTCAGCATGATGTGGCTCTCGCCGCCGCCACCGGCCTGAATGACAGGTATCAGCACACCGGCCCGGCGCATGTCCCTGCCATCGATCTGCTGATCCGGTCGATAGTCGTGTTCGGCAGGATCAGGCGGCAGGATGAGACCCGATGAAGACGGTGACAGCTGGAAAAATCTTTCCAGTCGCGCTATCAATCCGTCATTCATGTCGGTGTCTCATCCTGTCCTGTCCCAAAGCCTTAGCTCCGGGTGATCAATTGAAGCGCCAGTCCAGCCCCACAAACGCCCGCAGCGGTTCGCCGGGGAAGTAGCGGTCACCACCAAAGGTGGTCCAGTCAGCGCGTTCGGCATACTTGCGATCGGTCAGGTTCAGTATGTTGACCGACAGCGTAAGCGCGTCGCTGGCCTGCCATCGGGTGCGCAGATTGAGCACATCGTGACCTTCGTAGCTGTCCAGGTTGGTCGGGTTGGTATAGTACTCACCCATCGCCACCCATTGCAGTTCGGTCGTCAGTGAGCTGACCGGTGACCATCGCAGCTGGACGGTACCAAAATTACGCGGCGCCGACTCCACGTCGTTACCCTTCAGGTTGACACCGCCGGACAGCTGGTCGTTCTGATAGGTGTGGCGTGCATGGTTGTAGGCTGCGCTCAGGCGCCAGTCGTCACTCATTTCATAGGCGCCGCTGAGTTCAATGCCTTTGTGGCGGGTATGGATGCCATTGAGGTTGATGCGATCACCGTCAGTGATGATCTCATTGTCCTTGTCCATATAAAACGCTACGGCTTCATACGACCAGTTGCCGCTTGATCCCTGCAGCGCCAGTTCGACGCTGTCGATTTCTACCGGATCCAGGTCGGCCACATTCTGGTCATTTTGCAGACGATACAGTTCGGTAGCCTGCGGCGCGCGATAGCCCCGGGTAAGACGGAACTGCACATTGTGCAGATCGTTTATCTGGTAGCGAACACCCAGTTTCGGTGCGACATTGGCAAACGTGTCAGAGCGATCTGCCGGACGGTTGTAACGGCAACCGCCGAAGCCGCAAGGAACGCCATTGTCGCGGGTACGACCGCTGATCATGTTGTTGTCGTAATCGTAGTTCATGCGTTCAAAGCGCATGCCCAGGGTGACATCAAATCCATTGTCCCAGTAGTGCTGTAGCTGGACAAACGGTGCGATCTGAGTGGCATCGACGTCATAGTCGTAATGCTTGCCTGCCGGCACCGTTGCCACCAGGAAGGGTGAACCCTGGGTCGGGCCATCCTGACGCTGGGTCAGGGCGCCTTCGGTAAATTCCAGATCCAGACCGGCGGACAGCAGTGTGTTTTCGCTCAGGTCCCGATAAGTCGCAAACTGCACACCAACGCTGCTGTGCTCATTGGTTTCAGTGGGTGTGCCGGGCAGAAAGTGCTGTTTGAAATCCAGATCGGCCTTGCGGTAATACGGTGTCATCACCACATCCCAGCCCGAATCCAGCGCGTAGCTGATCCGCGTCCAGGCGCGCATGCTGCGATTGTCGCGGTACGCTTCCGGATTGTCGTTGGTGCGGCGCAGATCGTCGTCCTTATAGGCTTCATTACCAACCACATAGCCAGCTGTTTCCTGGTTAAGATTGGTCGTGGTAATACCACCGTCCAGCGTCACGCCATTGGCCAGTTCAGTCTGGTAAAGCCACGATAATTTCTGCTGGTCAAAACCGCTTTGGGGCCGGAAGCCTTCTTCGCTGATACCGTTGACCAGAAAGGTGTGGCTGAAATTGTCGTTTTCAAAGCCGATGCGGGCATTGCCGCGCAGCGTACCACGGGGGCCGGCCTCCACCGACAGTACTCGCCGGTCATCAGGATCGGGCAGCACCACGTTAATCATGCCGTGGACGGCATTGGAGCCATAAAAGGCGCTGCCCGGGCCACGAATCACTTCGATGCGCTCGGCATTTTCCGAGTGCGAATCAAACAGTTCGTTGACGTTGCAGAAACCGGCTGCGCGCAGCGGGATACCTTCTTCGGCCAGCAGGAATGCGCCGCAGGCACCGCCGCCGCTGAGTACCGGCGAGCGGATGGAGATCAAGCTTTCCTGGCCATTGTTGCGATTGATATTAACGCCGGGCAGACGGTTAGCGGCTTCCTGAATGTGAGTGTGGGAGGTCAGTCGCAGTTCGTCTTCAGACAGAATGGCAATGCTGGCATTCACATTGCTCAAATCTTCCGGGCGACGCGATGAGGAGATGACCTGGATTTCCTCAATCGCGGGTGTAGTGTCCTGGGCATGTGCCGGCATCATCGCGGCAGCAATGACGGCCGCGCACGAGGCCGCCAGCAGTCGACGCCCGCGCAGTGGTTCTGGTGTCATGGTTGTAAGTCCTGTGTCAGGCTTGATTGTATGGTATTCCACGTAGGCTCTCCCCTAGAGTCATTGGCGGTGGGCCTGTTTCGGCCGGTGCAAACGATAGCACAGATAAAGCGCGTTTTCTGCTTGCGGCCTGGCCGATCCGATGGCTATGCTTGATGACGAGACGGATAATAACCTAATAAACCGGAAAAACAGGGGAAATTGCCCATGCAGGTGAAAGATAAAGTCGTGGTGGTCACAGGCGGTGCGCGGGGCATTGGTCGTGCCTTGTGCGTGCGCTTTGCTGCCGAAGGTGCCAAAGCGGTGGTGGTCGCCGATATCCAGCAGGCTGGCATCGATGAGGTGGTAGCTCTGATCAGCGACCAGGCCAATACCCAGACCCAGGCGCTGGGAATGATCACTGATGTCAGCAGGGAAAGCGACGTGCAGGCGCTGGTAAATAAAACCACCGACGCTTTCGGCCACATTGATCTGTTCTGTGCCAACGCCGGGATTTTCACGGCCGGCGACGAGAATGTCGACGATGAGGCCTGGCAACGGATCTGGGACATCAATGTGATGGGTCATATCTACGCGGCGCGCGCCGTCCTGCCCGGTATGCTGGCGCGTGGAGAAGGATATCTGCTCAATACTGCATCGGCCGCCGGCCTGCTCAGCCAGATCGGCTCCGCCCCGTACGCGGTCACCAAACATGCTGCCGTCGGATTTGCCGAGTGGTTATCCATTACCTATGGCAATCGCGGTATCAAGGTGTCCGTGCTGTGTCCGCAAGCGGTCAGGACCGACATGACCGCCAATACCCGTGGCGGCGGCGTCGCCGGCGTGGATGGCATGCTCGAACCCGATGCGCTGGCGCAGACGGTCGTGGAAACGCTGGCCGAGGAGCGTTTCCTGTGTCTGCCGCACCCGGAAGTGCTGACCTATGTGCAACGCAAGGCGGGCGACTATGACCGCTGGCTCGGCGGCATGCGACGGCTGCAGGATCGCTTCGCTGACCAGTATAAAGATCGGTGATCAGGGGCACATAACCAGAAAAGTACAGGGAAAAGGGCGATGTTCGGGCTTCCGCCAAGACATCGGGGGTGATAAATGTTAGGGTGTCGCCCGTTAAAGTCTTAATACAGGAACTGAACAATGAGTTTAATGATCGGCAAGAATGCGGTAGTAAGTATCAACTACACCCTGACCAATGATGCGGGCGAAGTCATGGATACTTCCGAGGGCCGCGAGCCGCTGACGTATTTGCACGGCGCGAATAATCTGATACCGGGCCTCGAAAAAGAAATGGAAGGCAAGACGTCAGGTCAGAGCTTCAAAGTCACCATTCCACCGTCGGAAGCCTACGGCGAGAGCAACCCGGAACTGGTGCAGACGCTGTCCAAAGACATGTTCAAGGGCGTCGACAAGGTCGAGCCAGGCATGGGTTTCACGGCACAGGGCCCGCAGGGCGAGCAGCACATTGTGGTTACCGCAGTAGACGGCGACCAGGTCACCATTGATGCCAACCACCCGATGGCGGGCAAGACCCTGCATTTCGCGGTTGAAATCGTCAATGTACGTGATGCCAGTGAAGAAGAGATCGAGCACGGCCACGTCCACGACGGCAGCCACGATCACTGAGTAAGTGATCTAACGGGCGCGGGCCGGGCCTGCGCTCAGCGCACCAACAGCCAGGGCAAGGGGGCTAGCAAGTAGCCGCCTCGCCCCTGCCTGTTCATGCTCCCTCAACAGCCAACGGCGCGCCCTCCCGAATACCCCAAGCTCCGTCGAAGCCCGTCGCCGCGCCAAGTCAGCCAATTGGCGGGGATTTCCGATGCGGAAGTTGCAGCCGGAACTTTGCACACAGCGGCACAGGGCTGCGGGGTGGCGGCTGCTTGCCAGCCCCCACCTCCAGCGCTGGGACGCGGTCCAGAACGTAACGAAAACAATTACAGCGAAATGACCGTCAATCGGCCTGCAACAACTCAACCCAGTTGCCATCCGGATCCACAATCATGGCAATCGTGACCCCCGGCCGGATCACCTTGGGCGGCACGATCACCTTGTGCCCCGCCCGTTCGCAAATCTCGACCACCGCCGCCAGGTTGCTGATATGAATGGTCCAGTAACGATAGCCGGTGGCGCCGGGAATGCCGCCCGGTGGCGCATCCGCCGGCGGAGCGCGCTCCAGCTGTACAATCTTCACGACACTTTCACCCACTCTCAGCCGGTGCATGGTGCCGCCCGAGGGCATGGGAATCACGCCCTCAAGCTCAAGCCCCAGCAGGTCCCGATAGAACGCCAGCATGGGCTCTGCGTCGCGGGTAATGATGCCCAGATCAATGGCGGGTTTGTTGATCATCAGGCTCATGCGTTGTAGCCCATCATGGCCTTGATCTCCAGAAACTCGTGAAAGCCCTCAATACCCCATTCGCGGCCGTTACCTGATTGCTTGTAGCCGCCGAACGGGGCAGCAAAATCAGGGCCGGCGCCGTTGATATGCACCATGCCGGTGCGCAGGCGGCGGGCCACGGCGCGTGCGTGCTCCGGTTCACCAGACACATAACCCGACAGGCCGTAATCAGTGTCGTTGGCGATGGCCACAGCGTCATCTTCGTCCTTGTAGCCGAGAATACTGAGCACCGGCCCGAAAATCTCTTCCCGCGCGATGGTCATGTTGTTGGTGACATTGGCAAATACGGTCGGTTTGACGTAGTAACCGGTACTCAGGCCATCGGGTTTGCCGAGGCCGCCAGCCACCAGTGTGGCACCCTCGTCGATACCGGTCTTAATCAGCGTCTGGATCTTGTCGGACTGTGCCTGGCTGACGACCGGGCCGATGCGGGTGTTCTCGTCCTGGGTATCGCCCGGAATGGCTTTGGCGGCAGTGGCTTTGGCTATTTCAATGGCTTCGGCCATACGGCTCTGGGGTACCAGCATGCGCGTGGGCGCATTGCACGATTGACCGCAATTGCCAAAACAGCCCATGACGCCGCCGGCGACCGCTTTGGCAAAATCGGCTGCATCGTCAAGAATGATGTTGGCGGACTTGCCACCCAGTTCCTGGCATACGCGTTTAATACCGTCGGCGGCGGCCTTGGCAACCTCGCGGCCGGCACGGGTCGAGCCGGTGAAGGACACCATGTCGATTTCCGGGTGCGAGGCGATGGCAGCGCCAACCGTCGGTCCGTCGCCGTTAACCAGGTTAAATACGCCGTCGGGCAGGCCCGAATCGGCGATGATCTCGGCAAGAATGATGGCACTGACCGGCGACAGCTCACTGGGTTTGATGACAATGGTGCAGCCGGTGGCCAGGGCGGGTGCGATTTTGCAGGTGACCTGATTCAACGGCCAGTTCCACGGGGTGATGAATCCGCACACGCCTACCGGTTCCTTGCTGACCAGGGTCTTGCCGCGGGTTTCCTCGAACTGGAAATTTTCCAGGATGGCGCGGGCCGTGGCAAAGTGGCCGATGCCGGTGCCGACCTGGGCCGTGCGCGCAAAGCTGATGGGCGCGCCCATTTCCTGCGAGATGGCCTGTGCCAGTTCTTCGCTGCGCGCCTTGATGCCGGCAATGATTTTGTCCAGCACGGCCAGGCGTTCCTCTTTGGTAGACTGCGACCATGCCGGGAACGCGGCACGTGCGGCTTTGGCAGCAACATCAACGTCTTTGGCCGTGCCCATGGCGATTTTGGCAAACGCCTGCTCGGTGGCCGGGTTGATCACCTCAAGCGTTTCCCGGTCGGTTTCCCTGATCCACTGGCCGTTGATATAAAAGGATAAATGATCTTGCATAACTGGCTCCCCCCGGGGCAATTGCGAATAGAACTCAATAAAGTCAGGGGACCGATTATCAGGTAAAACCGCACAGACTGCCAGTCATGGCGCCCGGCGCCCGGCCAAAGCCTGAAACGGCGCTGGGCACCTCTCTGGTCAGGCTGCTTTGGGCAGCGCTGCCTGGTCGCTCCGGGTATCGTGACCCTGCAGCGCGTCGGCCCAGCGCAGAATCGCCAGCTCACCGTTCGGTTTTTCGATCAGTGCTGTACAACTTTCCACCCAGTCACCGGTATTGCAGTACAGCGTATCACCAAAATGGGTGATCTCCGCGTGATGGATGTGTCCGCACACCACGCCGTCCAGGTTCTGTGACCGCGTCGAGTTAATCACCGCTTCTTCAAACCGGCCAATATAGCTGACTACATTCTTCACCCTGTTTTTGAGGTGTGCCGCCAGTGACCAGTAGGGCTTGCCCAGGAGCTTGCGGGCCGCATTGACGAGGCGGTTTAGCAGCAGCAGTTTGCCGTACATGCTGGCGCCGATATGGGCAAGCCACGGACTGATCTTGACCACTGTGTCGAACTGGTCTCCGTGCAGCACCAGCAGCTTTTTGTCATTGGCGGTGGTGTGAATCGCAGTATCACGCACCAGAATGTTGTCAAAGCTGTGGCCACAAAAATCGCGGGCACACTCATCATGGTTGCCTGGTGTGTAGATTACCTGCGTGCCATTGGCTGCCTTGTGCAGGATCAGTTTGACTACTTCCTGATGCTCCGGCGGCCAGTAGGGACGTTTTTTCATTTCCCAGCCGTCGAAGATATCACCGGCCAGATAGAGGAATTCGGACTCGGTACTGCGCAGAAAATCAAGCAACCTGTCGGCCTGGCAGCCTCGAAAACCCAGGTGCAGGTCGGAGATGAAAATAGCGCGATACCTGGTCACCGATTTGTTCTGCAGTGTTGTAACAGTGGTCATGGTAGTCACCTCGCTTGGGCTGAGTTGCGCCTACCTTAACGGGGTGATATGACGAGTGTGTAAAGCATTTGTGAAATTTATGTGACAAAAGAACGCCTATCATGTTGTTTGATAAGCTATTTTATACGGCGACAAGGGGTGTGCTGCTGGCGTTGCCAGTGCACCGGTCAGATGGCGTATACTCAATCATGTGAACGGTGTTGCCGGGGATCGCGGTCCTGTAGTTGCAAACCGGGGGGAAATTATGCGTTTGAAGAGTCTGATCATTGCTGGGACCGTTGCCTGCCTGTGGCTGGCGTTGCTTCCTGTGTCCTTTGCTGCTGCGCAGGAAGTGCCTGAGGTGCAAGAGCCAACACCGGACCAGACCGAACCGGGCGATGTCCAGGCGCAGCCACAGGACCCGGCAGAGGCCGCCCGGCGCCAGGAGCGCGTGGCAAGAGCGCAGGCGCTGCAGGCGCAGATTGATGATCTGAGTATTGATCTGGGTTCGTATGATCCGGCATTGATCGAGTTGCAGCAGGATCTGGGCCGGACCTATCTTGAGCTTGAGCAATTCGAACCGGCACACGGCGTGCTTGAGCAGGCCATGCAGCTGGTCCGGGTCAATGATGGCCTGTACGGCGAGCGGCAGGTGGAACTGTTGAAGTCGCTGGTGCAGGCTAATCTGGGCTTGCAGGCCTGGGAACAGGTCGACATCTACGCGCATTTGCTGTTCGACCTGCAGTCCCGCCTGCACGAGCGCGACAGCCGTGCATACGCGGAGGCGCTGATAACCTTCAGTGACTGGCGGCTGCAGGCATCACGTTACAATCTGCTGAGCCGGCCGGGTTCTCCGCAGGCCGTTCAGGCCTTGCAGGATCTGCAGAAGCAGCACGAGCATGTGTTGAGCCTGGCGCGTGATCGTCAGGACGTTGAGCAACAGTGGTCGCTGCTGTATGCCATGGCCGCGACAGAGATTGAGGTGGCGAGACAGTTCAACTATCAGAGCTTGTCTGATTTTGATTCGCCTGCGCCGCGTTATGTCAGTCAGACTGTATGCCGGACGGTGCCGAACGGCAACGGTGGTTTTCAGCGTGTGTGCTGGCAGGAGAGGGTGAGCAATCCGGACTATCTGTATTCGGCCAGCAGTCAGCGACGCACCCAGACCGAGCGCGCCCGCATGGGTCTGCAGGCCACGGTGCGTGAGATGGAAACGCTGCTGGCAGAAAATCCGGCGTTTGCCGAGTCCCACGCGGCAGAGACCGGCCAGGGACTGCAGAACATAGAGGACGCGCTCAAGAACCTGCAACGGGACGCCCGCCGGTCCTCATTGCAACGCTGGTAAAGAGCAACGCTGGTAAAGAGCAACGCTGGTAAAGAGTATCGCTGATAAAGAGCAACTCTGGTAAGGAGAGCGGTACTGGCAACAGGGCAGCGCCGGCGGAACGGGAAAATATATCAATCAGAACAAGGGGTAATGACATGAAAGCAGCATTCAGACAGGGTTTGGCCGCAGTACTGGCGGTAGGCACACTGGCATTGACCTCACTGGCCGGTGCGCTGGAAGTGGGTGACAAAGCGCCGGATTTTGAACTTCAGGCCTCGGATGGCAACACCTATCGGCTGTCTGATTTTGTCGGCAGGCAGCCGGTTGTGGTGGCGTTTTTCCCGGCTGCATTCACCGGTGGCTGCACCATACAGTGCAAGGCGATTCGCGACAGCAGCGACGAGATCAAGCGTTTCGATGTAGCCTACTTCATGGCCAGCGTCGACAGTGTGGCCAAAAACACCGACTTTGCCGCCGAGTATGAGCTAGACTTCCCAGTACTGGCTGATCCTGACAAGACCATGACCGCCGATTATGGCGTGTTGGGCGCCAGTGGTTATGCCAATCGCTGGACCTATTATATTGATGAGCAGGGGGTTGTTGTGCAGATAGACAAATCCACCAATCCCAGCTCTGCTGGCCGTGATCTGGCCAGAAGCATGGCGGAACTGGGCTTTCCCCAGCGGCAACAGACAGCTGCGCGCTGAGCGCAGCACCGGTCTGCGTTGCCGGGATAGTCGAAAGTCATGGCGAAATCATGATGATTGCGGGCAAGACCCTGATGTTGGGGGTGTACGTCTTGCTCCTGTCATCCGGGCTGTGCAAGAATGGACGACACTATGGCACACAAAACGCTGGCGATAATTGCAGTCCTGTCCCTGATCGGGGTTCTGTTTCTGGTCTATCTTGGCCTGACCTTTGAGCCCCCGGAAACCACCCGGACCGTCGAAATTGAGCGACCGGTGCCGCGGCCGGTCACGCCTGCCACTTCACCTGCACCCACAGATCCGGTGGAAGCAGAACCGATCGACGTCCGGGAGCTTCAGCCCGAGCCGGTTCAGGAACTGACGCCTTCACAAACCGAAGCCGAAGCTGTCTCTTATACACATCTGACGCTGCCGACGATCTACT